>CAUERX010000009.1 GCA_959020415.1 uncultured bacterium
TTTCTGTTGAGAGTGATAATACACTTAAGATAATGAAGGATACTACTATTGGAACTATTAGTTTTGAACCTGCGGGTGAAAGGACAACGGGATATTGCTCACTTGGTGACGCTTATAAATATGGATGTAACGCATGGGCTACAAGCAGTAATTTTGTTAATGGGACTATTTCTGGAGTAGTTGATAAAGATGCTTCAATAAATAAATATTTAAACGAAACATATTATAATAGCATGTCATTAATAGCTAAAAGTTTAATCAATACCCATTCTTTTGATGTTGGACCTGCGTCTTTGGGTAATTCAAATTTAATTACTCAAATTCAAAATGAAAAAAGTATAACATGGCGTGGAAAAGTAGGTTTAGTGACAGTAAGCGATATAATATTGGCGAATAATAATTGGGATGTTTGTGGAACTCTCGCATTAAATGAAGATAATTATAATGTTTGTAAAAATACTAATTATATGGTTCCTCCTGCCGGTCAATTTGTAACATCTTTGTCACCGATTTATGATTCCACTGTGGGGGTGTTTGGAATTTATTCTAGTGGGCTTATTCATCATTTGCATCTTGCTGATTATACGCCAGAGACGTTTCCTGTGGTTTATTTGAAATCTGATATATCATTATTGGGTGATGGGACAGTATCTAGTCCTTATACAATTATTTCATAATTTATAAATTCCAATGAGAATAATCACTTTAGTGATTGTTCTAATGGAGTCTATAAAGGCTCTAACTAATATGCTTTTTGCTCTCTTCTCATACCTATAAAGTAAAAAGCATATTATTTTTTTTTCGCATTTTTCTTTACTTTGGTCATATAATTTGTTATAATCAGAGGCGAGTATTAATTTACTCCTTGCTTCTTTTTTGAGGAAGCCAATAAGACCATAAGGAGGTGTAATAATGAGAAAATATGAAATCATGTTTATTGTTAGACCAACATTAGGAGAAGATGAGGTTAAAAAAGTTGTTAAAGACTTTGGTAATATCTTAACTACTAATGGTGCGAAAATAGTTAACGAAAAAGACATGGGTCAAAGAGAATTAGCTTATGAGATCAAAGATTTCAAAAGTGGTTACTACTATGTTTACAACATCGAAGCTGGTGATGACAAAGCGATTAATGAATTTGATCGTTTAGCTTTAATCAGTAAAGATGTAATCCGTCACTTAATTACTAAAGAAGAAGATTAAGAAAAGAGGTACTATTTATGAATAAGGTTTGTTTGGTTGGTAGATTAACCGCAAAACCAGAACTAAGATATACAGGTTCTAATGTTGCATATACTCGTTTTTCAGTAGCAATTAATAGAACTTTTAACAATGCTCAAGGACAAAGAGAAGCAGATTTCATTAATGTTATCGTTTGGAGAAGAGCAGCTGAAAATGTTGCTAATTATCTTGATAAAGGAAGTTTAGTTTCAATTGAAGGTAGAATTCAAACAGGAAGCTATACTGACAAGGACGGAAATAAAAGAACCTCTTTTGACGTGGTAGCTGATTCAGTTCAATTTTTGGACTCTAGAAAACAAGCAGAAGCTCGTTCTAGTGAATCAACTCCATATGACTATCAAGAAGCTCCAGCTAATAATGTGAACATTGATGAAGATCCTTTTGCTGATTTTGGCGATAATGTATCTATAGACGATAACTTTTTAGATTAGGAGGATAACAATGGCAGATTATCATAGAAAAAAGAAAAAAATATGTCAAATGTGTGCTGGTAAATCAGTGGATTATAAAGATGTTGACATCGTAAAAAAATATATCAGTGCTGATAAAGGTAAAATTTTACCAAGAAGAATTACTGGTGCTTGTTCTAAACATCAAAGACATATTGCTAACGAAGTTAAAAAAGCTAGATTTATGGCTTTAATTCCATTCGTAAAATAATCCAAATTGGATTATTTTTTTGATCAATAAAAAAGCTTCATATTGAAGCGTTAAACATCTAATCTTTTAATTGATTCGGTTGTAAGTTCGGTATTATCTTTTTTGTTTCTGAATACTATTTCATAATCGCAGTTTTCTGCAAATTTTTCAATTGTTTCAAATCGTGGATTACTGTAATTAGTTTCATAACCCGATAATGTTGTTTGAGCTATATTAAGTTTTGCGGCTAGGTCGGATTGTTTTAATCCTTTGTTTAGCCTAATTACTTTTAATAGTTTACCGATCATCATTTAAACCACCTCGTTTTCATTATCACATTTCCCGTTATAAATTTCTTGGTTTAACGAAACTTTCGTATCAAAAAATGCAAAAAATAAAGCAGTAATTCTAGATTACTGCTTCTTTATATATCTATAATAACATTTTTTTGTCGGTTTTAGGATATATTCTTAAAAATTTCATAAATAAGTGTTATAATTAGATGGAAAATAAAGGAGGCCTAATATGGAAAAAAATGAAGATACAAAAGAATTAAATATTGAAGATATAGTTATTGATAAAGAAATAAAAGAAAATGAAGAAAAAAAATCAACTGACTTAAAAAATGAAGAAGCGCCTTTAGAACAAATTGTTAAAAATGATTATCAGGAAAAAACAATCGTTCAAATGAATCCTGTCTCAACTAATAAAATAGGAATTGCTTCAGATCATCGTGGATATAAAATGAAACAAAAACTTACAAAATATTTAAATAAAAAAGGTTATACTGTAGTAGACTATGGTGGTGAAGGATTATCAGGCGATGATTATACTGAGTTTGGATTTAAGCTTGGTGAAGCGATTGGAAAGCATGAAGTTGAAAAAGGCATAGCCATTTGCGGAAGTGGTATCGGAATAAGTATTGCTTGTAATAAAGTTAAAAATGTTAGATGTGCAAAAGTAGATAACACAAAGGAAGTTAAGTGGGCAAGACGTGATAATGACGCTAATGCTATTGCAATATCTGGAAAAATGCCGGTATTTAGAGCTAAAGATATTGTTGATGTATTTTTAAATCATTCATTTAATGGAGCTGAAAGATATCAAAGAAGAATCGATCAGCTTAATAATTACAAGGTTTAATTATGTTATTAAAATCAATCTTATATATAATTTTTACCTTTGTTGCTATATGGGCATTGGATAGCGTTAATATTACAAATGTTTTTAAGAAGAATAAAATCTATGCAGCACGAGTATTATATTTAATGATAAGTATATCATTATCGTATTTAGTTGTAAATTTCTTATATGATTTTTTTACATACTCAAATATCATTAATTAGAAAGGAACTTTGCAATGAAAAAAATACTCTTGGTTACTTTGTTAGTAATTTTAGTGCCGTTTTTAGTTGTTAGTTTATTTGTTAGAACCGACGAGATAAAATTTCACTATATGTCTAATAAAGTGATTAGAGTAAAAGACGTTAATAAAAACGAAACGTTGAAGGTTCCATTTGAAGAATATATTAAAGGTGTACTAGCTGGTGAAATGCCAACTAGTTTTGAGCTTGAGGCTTTAAAAGCCCAAGCAGTGGCCGCTCGAAGTTATGTTTTGTATCAAGTTTCAAAAAATAAGGATAAAGATTATGATGTTGTAAATACAACTGATAATCAGGTTTATTTAACAGACGAAGATTTAAAAAGTAAATGGAAAGATGACTACACTAGCAAAATTAATAAAGTTAAAAAAGCAGTTTCAGAAACAAAAGGGGAGTATCTTAGTTATAATGGTGAAATTGTTGAAGCTTTGTTTTTTTCTACTAGCACTGGAAAAACTGAAAATAGTGAAGAAGTTTTTTCATCAAAAGTTCCTTATTTAAGGAGTGTTTCTAGTTCATGGGATGAGGCTTCTCCAGTTTATCAGGATACAGCAACATTTAATTTAAATGATTTTTATCAAAAATTAGGACTTCAATATAATGATAAAATAACAGCTGAAGTACTTGAAACAACTAGTACAGGTCGTGTTAAAAAAATTAAAATAAATGGAGTAGAGTTAAATGGTCGTGATGTTGCTACTAAGTTAAAGCTTCGTTCTAATTATTTTAGTATTGTTCAAAACGATAAAAATGTAACAATTACTACTAAAGGATTTGGTCATGGTGTTGGCATGAGCCAATATGGTGCTTTAGGAATGGCTAAAGAAGGATATAAATATGATAAAATTTTAAAACATTATTATCAAGGAACAGAAATTAAAAAAATTTAGTATAATTTTGCCTCATACGTGCCAAAATGATAGTAGAGGTGAAATTATGAAGAAAATAGAATTGAAAAAGCCAGCTATATATGGAATATATGCTGGAGTATGTGCAATATTGCTTGCAGCACTTTATTATGTTGATTTCTCGAACTCAAAGTTAGACAGCAACGTCAAGGATGAGGATTATCAATATGTTTCAAGATTATTTGGTAGTGATGAAGTGCCAGTAGTTAGTACTGAAACAACAATAATGCGTCCATACACTGATTCGAATGTTAAAGTTGTTCAAAGCTTTTATGATTATAAGGGAACTGAAGCAGAACAAGAAAAATCAATAATTAATTATGAACAGACTTACATTCAAAACAATGGTGTAGCTTACGGCGGCGTTGATGGTGGATTCGATGTAATGGCTTCTTTACCAGGGACAGTTACTAGCGTTAAAGAAGATAAACTTTTAGGTACTATTGTTGAAATTCAAAACTCTGATAAAGTCGTAATGATTTATCAAGGGTTAACTGGAATTTCAGTGAAACAAAATGATAAAGTAAATCAAGGAGATATTCTTGGTAAAAGTGGCGAGACAAATATTAATAAAGATTTAGGTAGTCATGTTGTGTTTGAACTTAAAGTTAATAATGCATATGTTAACCCAGAAGAATACTATGATAAAAATGTTAATGACTTATAAGAGCTTAAAGCTCTTTTTAGTTATGATGTAATTTAAAAAGTGAATTAACTGTAATCCTGATAAGTAATAAAATTTAGTAAAAGGTTAGTAATTTTACTTGTGTATAAATAGCGATGCTTTAAATTTGATTTTAATTATTAAAAAAAGTGTTTTGTTTGGTCTAAAAAAATTGCCTATTTATATAATTTAATAAAGGGGCGATAGGTTTGGGTAATGATATTGTTAAAAGGGTTATCGATGAAGCAGAATATATGGTGAAAACGGAAAAAACTTTAAGGGAAATTGCCAAGGTTTTTAAGGTTTCAAAAAGTACTGTTCATAAAGATTTAAAAGATAGACTTAAAATCATTGATAAAACTTTATATGAAAAAACACAAAAAATTTTAAAATATCATATAGATATTAGACATATTAAAGGTGGAGAATCGACAAAAAAAAAGTACTTAAATTTAGCCAATTAGCCTATTAAAACCTAGTATCATGTGGTATAATATTAGGGTAGAAAAAGGTGATAGAATGTTTTCGAAAGATATTGGAATAGATTTAGGAACAGCAAACGTATTAATTTATATTAAAAGCCAAGGGATTGTTTTAAATGAACCAAGTGTTGTGGCTATCGACGCAGATACAAAAAGACCTCTTGCAGTAGGAACAGAGGCAAGAGAAATGCTTGGAAGAACGCCAGGGAAAGTAAAAGCAATTAGACCAATGAAAGATGGTGTAATTGCTGATTTTGAAATTACAGAAATAATGCTTAATCATTTTATCAGAAAAGTTAATGGTCGTAGTTTTTTTGCTCGTCCAAGAATTTTAATTTGCTGTCCATCAAATATTACTCAAGTTGAAAAAAATGCTATAAAGGAAGCTGCCGAAAGAACAGGGGCTCGTAAAGTGTTTATTGAGGAAGAACCAAAAGTTGCAGCTATTGGAGCAGGTATGGATATTTCTAAGCCAAGTGGAAATATGGTAATCGATATTGGTGGTGGTACTACAGATATTGCTATTTTATCTTTGGGCGGAATTGTTACTTCTTCATCAATTAAAATTGCGGGAAATGTTTTTGATAGCGATATTATGAAATACATTAAAGATAAATATAAATTATTAATTGGTGATAGAACGGCTGAGGATATTAAATTTACAATCGGTACTGTTTTTCCAGGTTCACTGAATGAAAAAATGGAAGTTAGAGGGCGTGATTTAGTTACTGGTTTACCACATACAGTAACTGTTACTTCTGACGAAGTTGAAGAAGCTTTACGTGAAAGTGTTTATACAATAATAAATACAGCGAAAGCAGTTTTGGAACAAACTCCTCCAGAGTTATCTGCTGATATTGTTGATAAGGGGATTGTTGTAACTGGTGGTGGAGCTTTATTAAATGGCTTTGATCAGTTGCTGGCACATGAACTTAAAGTTCCTGTTTTTGTAGCAGAAAGTCCACTTACTTGTGTAGTGGAAGGTACGGGTGTTCTTTTAGATAATATTAACTTGATTGATAATAATAATAGTTTAAATTATTAAAAAAAGGGTATGATATTACCAGAATGGAGAGAATAAAATGGAAAAAACAAAAGGCGAAGAATTAAAGGAAAAACTATTTAATAAAAGTAAAAGTGGTTTTGCAGTAATTACTGAGGAAGAAAAACAAACTATATTTAGTTTTAGTGATGAATATCTTAAATTTTTAAATTCATGTAAAACAGAAAGAGAATGTGCTTCTTTTGCTGAGGATTATTTAAAACAAAATGGTTTTGTGAATATTGAAAATAAAACCGATTTAGTTCCAGGTGATAAAGTTTATTTTATTAATCATAAAAAGGCTGTTTATGCAGCAGTAATTGGTTCTTCACTATTGGAAGAAGGTCTTAATTTTGTTGGGGCGCATATTGATTCGCCAAGATTAGACTTAAAGCCTAATCCATTATATGAAGACGGAGGTTTTGCTTTATTTAAAACTCACTATTATGGTGGAATAAAGAAATATCAATGGACAACAATTCCTTTAGCCATTCATGGAGTGATTGCTAAACCGGGAGGGGAAGTTATAAATATTAATATTGGTGAAGATGAAAGTGATCCAATATTTACAATTACTGATTTACTTCCGCATTTAGCAGCAGAACAGCAAAAGAAAAGTTTAGCTAATGGTATTGCAGGTGAGGATTTAAATTTATTAATTGGTAGTATTCCTTATGACGATGAAAAAGTGTCTGAAAAGATCAAATTGAATATTTTAAACATTTTAAATATGAAATATGGAATTGTAGAAAAAGATTTTATAAGTGCTGAATTAGAAATAGTTCCAGCGTTTAGAGCACGCAGTTTAGGCTTTGATAGTAGCATGATTGCAGCATATGGGCAAGACGATAGATCTTGTGCTTATACTGCTTTAAGAGCACTGTCTATAATAAAAGAGGTCAAGAAAACAGCAGTTATGATTTTATCTGATAAAGAAGAAGTTGGAAGTATGGGTAATACTGGAATGGAATCACATATTTTTGAGGTGTTTGTGGCTGAACTTTTAAATAAATCTGGTCAAAACGGTTATAATACTTTAGATAAAACTTTGAGTAATTCAAAGATGCTTTCTGCCGATGTTACTTCTGGTAGTGATCCAACATATGCTTCTGTTGACGAAAAGAATAATGCCGCTTATTTAGGTAAGGGTATTGCATTAGCTAAATATACGGGTGCTCGTGGTAAGAGTGGTGCTAGTGATGCAAATGCCGAATTTGTTGCTTATGTTAGAAATATTTTAGAAAGTAATAATTTACTTTATCAAATGTCTGATATGGGAAAAGTTGATGAAGGTGGCGGTGGAACGATTGCTTATATTTTGGCAAATAAAGGAATCGATGTTATCGATTGTGGCGTTCCAGTTTTATCAATGCATGCTCCTTATGAAGTTACTAATAAATTTGATATTTATAATGCCTATCAATTTTATAAAGCATTTTATGAAAATTAGAGCGAGAGCTCTTTTTTTAAATAAAATTTTGAAAATTTTGTCATAAATAGATTTATTTTGTGAAATATGGTAAAATTAATAACAGAGGTGAGTTTCATGGGGGAAGAAGCAATTACAAGAATCTTTTTAATGATTATAACAACATTTTTATTTGTAGCTTTTGCAATGCCTTTTGTAAAAAAGTTGGCTTTTCATATCGGGGCACTAGATATACCAAGATCTGAAGAAGGACATAGACACATTCATAAAAAAACAACACCAAAACTTGGCGGGTTGGCAATGTTTTTGGGCTTTTTGTTTAGCTATATGATTTTTGGTGAGCCTAGTGGGACGATGAATTCAATTTTAATTGGTAGTTTTATAATTGTACTTACGGGAATAATTGACGATATTCATTCAATAAAGGCTTCAGTTAAATTTGCTGGTCAAGTGATGGCAGCGGCTGTAATAACATTTTATGGTGGAATACTATTACAAGATTTAAGCGCTTTCGGATTTTATGTCGACTTTGGAATACTTGCTTATCCAATAACAATTTTCTTTATAGTAGCTTGTATTAACTGTGTTAATTTGATCGATGGCTTAGATGGTTTATCTGGAGGAATTAGTGCGATTTACTTTTTAACAATCGGTATTATTGCGGCTATTATGGGAAGCATGGGACTCGATGTTACATTAACATTTATAATGTTTGGAGCAGTATTAGGATTTTTAGTTCATAATTTTCACCCGGCGACAATATTTGCTGGTGATTCAGGTTCTATGTTTATGGGATTTATGATTGCAGTTATTTCTTTATTAGGATTTAAAAATGTAACATTAACTTCATTAATAATTCCTCTTCTTATTTTAGCTATTCCAATTTTAGATACCTTCTTTGCTATTTTAAGAAGAAAATTAAAGGGCGAGAGTATTTCAACTCCCGACAAATCACATATTCATCATCAAATATTAAATATGCATTTTTCTTATAGAACATCAGTATTAATAATTTATGGTATTCAAGGTTTGTTTGCGATTGCATCAATTGTATATGTGTTACAAGATAGAACTCTTGGTTATATTATATATACAATTTTAGTAATTATAGTAATGCTTTTGGTTTTAAAAACGGATGTTGTATTTAACCATGAAGATTTAGAAAAAAAATTAAAAAAAGGATCAAAAAAATAATTATGCATAATGCATAATTTTTTTTATTTAATTCATAATAAAAATGGTGATTTTATGGGAACAAACTGGATAGAAGTTGGCGATGTGGTAATAAGAGCGATAGTTTCTTTGGTTACTTTATTTTTAGTAACTAAGCTACTTGGAAAAAAACAAGTGTCGCAGCTTAGCTTATTCGATTATGTAATTGGAATATCAATTGGTAACTTTGCGGCAGAAATGACAATTAATGTCGATTCACAGTATATGAATGGAACGGTTGCAGTTTTAGTTTTTGGGTTAGTAGCTTATATGGTTTCTTTACTAACGATGAAGAGCATTCATTTAAGACGTTTTTTTATGGGGAAACCGACCTTATTAATTCAAGATGGTAAGATGTTGATGAAGGGTTTAAAAAAAGTGAAACTTGATGTTAATGATATGCTTGAAGAATGTCGTGGTAATGGCTATTTTGATATTAGCGAAATTGCTTATGCGGTTATGGAAGCTAATGGTAAAATTAGTATTTTGCCTAAAAGTGAATATAGACAGCCAACTTTAAAAGATTTAAATATAAAAGGTCAAAGGTCAGGATTATGTGCGAACGTAATTATCGACGGGAAATTAATGCAGGATGCAATAAATAATATGCATGTTGATGAGGATTGGATTTTACATGAATTAAAAATTCAAGGTAAGAAAATCGATAATGTATTGCTGGGCACTTTGGATGATAACCAGAAACTAGTAGTTTACGAAAAAAATGTCAATCAAGAAATAGAAGATGTTTTAGAATAGACAACAATATTAGTTATTTGTTATACTAAATATTGGTGATAGATATGGCAAGACATTTTTGTGCATCAGCATTTGTAATTAATCCAAAGAATAAAAAAATATTATTAGTGAAACATCACTTATTTGATAAATGGGTACAACCGGGAGGGCATATTGAAGACGATGAGACTCCAGAGGAGGCAGCCGCTCGTGAAGTTTTTGAAGAAACAGGAATCAGAATTAAATTAATTGGTGAACGCTTTCCAAGGGAAGATGATATGATTAGGCCGCTTGGAATTCAATGCAATCGTAAAGATAATGGTGATAAGCATTTTGATATTATTTATGCAGCTATTCCAAATAATGGTGATGCTGATTTAATTGTAAGTGATGAAAGTACAGGAATTGGATGGTTTTCAAGAAATGAACTTGAAAATTTACCAATATTTCCTGACGTAAAAATTACGATGGATTATATTTTAAAAAAATATTTTAGTAGTTAAAAAAGTACTTCAAATTTGAAGTACTTTTTTAACGAATAATACCAGTAAAAACTAGAACTAAGAATAAAAGGTAGAAGGCACCGCAAGTAAGTAGCATTTTTACAGTCATATGGTCTTTAGCTTTTAATTCAAAAAGTAGCAAACTAGCTGATGTTATTGCAATAATAGCTGAAAGGATAGTTCCAGTGTTAGTTAATGACCAGTCAGTTAGTAGAATACCAATACCGGGAAGAATAGATGCTTGAAACATCATAGCTCCAGTTATATTTCCTAAAGCAAGGGTATCTTTTTCTCTAGATATCCAAATAACGCTGTTAAATTTTTCTGGAAGTTCGGTAGCAATGGGTGTTATGATAATAGCAAGGACAAATGCGGGAATGTGTAAAAGTGCTGAAATATAACTAATTGAATCTACGAATTTTTCTGCTCCAATAATAATTAAAATTAGGGCAAGGACTGCTTGAATAACAACAAGGATAATGACGTTTTTATGTTTCATTATTTTTTTACTGTGGAAAGAAAAATATAAATCTGGTAAGTCACTATTTTCTTCTCTAGTTTCTTTAACTAATTTTAAAATATAGATAAAATAGCTCAGAAACAAAACGAATGCTAAGAAAATTTTAAGGCTTTTAAGAGTCTCTGGTAGTAGTCCACAGCCTAGAGCTATAAGAAAGGCAAAAATGAAAAATTTTAAGTCGTGTGAGATATTTTCAGTATTAACTATTACTTTATCGTGATGTTTTCTTTTTTTCTTAAAGGCAATAACAGCGCATCCTGTTACGAACATAGTTAAGGTTGAAAGCATAAGTGGTGCACCTAAGATTGCTCCAATTCCAATTTCATTCGAGTGTTCATTATTACCTGAGAATAGTGCGATGATTGGGATTAGAGTTTCTGGTAAAGCGGTACCAATAGCGGCTAAAACCGATCCCACAGCCCCTTCTGATAGCTTTAATAGTTTACCTAACCATTCAATAGCGTTTACAAATAATTCAGCTGCAATTAAGATAATTATTAAACTTATGAATAATATAATAAATTCCATATTTTATCACCTTTTTCATAATACTCTCGTTTTAAATTTTAGTCAATAAAATAAACTCTTTATTTTAAGAGTTTATCAAGTTCTTTATTAATTTTATTGTTTAGTTTTCTTTTAGTTTTTTTAATAGTCTTTTTGCGATATTTTTTGCTGAAGATACAAAGAATAATTATAAGTATTAATAGGGCACTGGCGATATAATATTCGGTATAGTCTTCTTTATATTCTCCCCATATTCCTACCTTATCTTTTTTTGCTTGTTTTTCTAATTGTTGGAGATCAAGAGTATATTTATAATCACCATATAAATAAGCAACTTTGGCAAGACCATTTTCAATTAGTTTTCCTTGTAAAAGTTCGCCATCGACAAAAACCCAAGCTAAATCTCGATCATATTTATCAGTTTTATCGCTGTTTGGATCATATTCTAGTTTAATCTTTTTGGCTTTTTTTAATTCATTACATGTGTAATTACTGGCTTCTTTACCGAATGGTTCTTTACCTTTAGTTGGATGTTTGGTTTCAGGGGTGTCAATGGCTAGAAATCTAACTTTAGTTTCTTTGTTATTTACAGTAAAGGTTGCGGTATCACCATCGACACATTTACTTAATTTTATTTCCTGTTCTTGAGCATTTACAAGATTTATACTAGCTAAAAAGCAGATCGCTATGCTGATAATTATTTTGTTTGTTTTCATATTTTTACCTCACTATACTATTATACAAAAAAATATGATAAAATCCTAGTTAATATTAAAAAGACAACTTTATATGTTGTCATTTCAGACTGTTGACAAAAGAGAAAGAAAATTGTTAACGATCTTTTAATTTTGAAAAAAATGTATTATAATTAACATGTAAGGTTGCTTTATTATTTCCAAATTAAAAGCTTACTAAAACTTACTTTTTATTTATATTTTTGGCATAATTATATTGTAAATAATAAAGAAAGTAAGTGATATTTATGTTAACCAAAAGACCACAAAGACAATATGTAAGTTAAATAGTAAATTTAGAAGATATGATACCACAAAATCATTTTTTAAGAGTAATAGAAAAATATTTTAATTGGAATTTTATATATGAAGAAGTAGAAAAACAATATTCATTATTTGGAAGACCAAGTATAGATCCAGTGGAATTGTTTAAAATTTGCATATTAAAGTTTCTTTTTCACGAAGATAGCTTAAGAAGAACATATGAAAATTTAAAATATAATAATTTGTATTGATGGTTTATTGGATACAATTTAAATGAAGAAGTACCAATCATTCAACATACTCTCAAAATTATAAAAGAAGATTTTGCAAGTTAGAAAAAGATATATTACAAATAGTATTTGATAAAGTAATAGATTTATTAATAGAACATAACTGTTTAGATATGATTGTTATATATATTGACTCAACGAATACTAAAAGCATGCGCCAATAAAAAGAAAAATCATAAAGAATTAATAAAAATAGAAGCAAAAAAATATCAAAAAGGATTAGAATTGGAAATAGCTTTAAAAGCTTTTCGAGAAGATGATTTTAAACAGTTGATGGATATTTTATCACCAAGCAAGAAAGATAAGATTGTATAGGATAAAAGTTCTTTAGATGGTAAGCGGGAAGTTTTAGATTTCCTTAAGCCAAATAATGTGTAAATATTGGATTTATCCACCGAAAAACAAAACACTTCTAAAATCGAAGAAGAATCTTTCAATAGACTAGTCTCAGCTGAAGATTCTTTAAATGGTGATGCGAGGTTGATTGAGGTGATTGCTTCAAGTGAAGGTTCAGGAATTGATGATGACCGAATAAGTTTTGAAACTGGAGTTAATAACGGGCATCTACCTTCTTTATATTTTGATTTAAGTGATGATGATAAATCTAAGTTAGGTTCTGAATTTGTTAGTAGGTATTAATCGGTAATGGCATATTATAAGAAAAATGGAACTGTGAATGTTCCTTATGATAAAATGTATTATTTTCCGCTTAACATTGGGGAGAAAGGCTCTTACCCAATTGGCAAGCATTTACACGATATAAGATGAAAGTATTTTTCGGGAAAAATTTCTAGCTTGGAAAAGAAACTATGGGAAGATTTATTGAAGGTTCAAAATTATATTTATCTTTAGAAAACAAGCCGAGATATTGAAAAACTGATAGGAACTTTCTGGAGACTTTTAGTAATTTAAACTTTGAAAATGATAGTCTTGAAGCAATTGTTAATGGAAAAAAGTAGGAAGAAGAAGATAGACCTTTTTTTAGTTAAATTAAAAGAATTTTTGGTTATTATTTTGAGTATACTTAAATAATGCTTTTAATAAGCTAATAGATTCGATTAATAAGATGATTTTTATTATGTTATTTTGGTGTTATCCTTTACTTTTATTTACAATCTGCCTTGGAAGTGATATAATTATTCCTAGCGCCAGAGAGAGAGGTTTTTTTATGAACAAAAGAAATATAGCAATTATTGCTCACGTAGACCACGGGAAAACAACCCTTGTGGATAAATTATTACAAATGTCGGGAACATTTAGAGAAAATGAAGAGGTAGTTAACTGTGTTATGGATTCTAACGCGATCGAAAGGGAACGTGGAATTACTATTTTAGCTAAAACAACTGCTATTGATTATAAAGGATATCGTATTAATATTTTAGATACTCCAGGCCATGCTGATTTTGGTGGGGAAGTTGAACGTATCATGAATATGGTTGACGGAGTATTATTGGTAGTTGATTCATATGAGGGAACAATGCCACAAACACGCTTTGTTCTTAAGAAGGCATTAGAAGCTAAGGTAACACCTATCGTTGTTGTTAACAAGGTTGATAAGGATTCAGCGCGTCCTAAAGAAGTAGTGGATGAAGTTTTAGATTTATTTATTGAGCTTGGTGCGAGTATTGAACAACTTGATTTTCCAGTTATTTATGCTTCAGGTTTGTCAGGAACGTCTTCTTTAGATCCAGATGTAAGTACACAAAAGCCAACAATGGATCCAATTTTAGATGCGGTTATTGAACATATTCCAGAACCAGATGTTGATTCGGAGGGATCATTACAATTTCAACCTGCATTATTAGATTATAACGACTTTGTTGGACGTATCGGTGTAGGTTTAATTAAACGCGGAACTTTAAAACTTAATAGTATGGCTTCTTGTGTGAGACTTGATGGAAGTATTAAACAATTTAGAGTTCAGAAAATATTTGGTTATTTAGGGTTACAAAAGCTAGAAATTTCAGAAGCGCATGCTGGAGATATTGTAGCTATTGCAGGTCTTCCAGATATTTCTGTTGGTGAAACAGTTTGTGAAGTTGGCAAGGAAGAAGCTTTACCTCATTTACGTATTGATGAGCCAACTTTGCAGATGACTTTTGGGGTTAATACTAGCCCATTTAATGGTCGTGAAGGGAAGTTTTTAACTGCTCGCAAGATAGAAGAAAGATTAATTAAGGAAACCGAAAAAGATGTTTCTTTAAAATTCGAACAAGTTGATTCAGAATCATGGATGGTTTCTGGTCGTGGAGAATTGCATTTATCTATTTTAATTGAAAATATGCGTCGTGAAGGGTATGAATTACAAGTTTCTAAACCACAAATTATTACAAAAGAGATTGATGGAAAACTTTGTGAACCATTTGAAGATGTTCAGATTGATGTTCCTGAAGAATATGTAGGAAATGTTATTGAATTATTAGGTGCTCGCGGTGGTATGATGGAAAACATGGAAAATCGTGAAAGACAAGTTCGCTTAAACTATACAATTCCATCTCGTGGTCTTATTGGATTTATGACTGAGTTTATGACATTGACTAAAGGATATGGAATGATTAATCATACGTTTAAAGAATATTTACCTATGGTATCAACTGCTGTTGGTCAAAGAAAAAACGGTGTTCTTGTATCAATGGAGAATGGGAAAGCAACTGCTTATTCTTTAGGGGCTTTGGAAGATCGCGGAATTATGTTTATTGGTCCAGGTACTGAAGTTTATGAAGGTATGATTGTTGGTGAAAATAATCACGATAATGATTTAGCAGTTAATGTTGTTAAGGGTAAGAATTTAACTAATACACGTTCAGCTGGTAAGGATAACACAGTTGTTTTAAAACGTCCTCGCGAAATGAGCTTGGAAGTTTGCCTAGATTATATTAATGAAGATGAACTAGTTGAAGTTACACCACTTAACTATCGTTTACGTAAGAAAATATTAAATGCTAATGACCGTAAAAAATACAACAATAAGAAAAATTAGTGATTTTTCGATTTTCTTACCATTGTTTATTATTAGGCTACTATTTATGTAGCTTTTTTTAAAAGGCTATTAGTTTTAAAAGTTAAAAAGTGTAAATATTTTAGGAACTTTTCTTATCTATTTGCATATTATTTAAATATATGTTATATTATATCTGGTTTAAAAATTATTATGTCCCTTCCTTTTATTAAATAAGAAGTCAGGTCAATAGTTCTAAATCAAATATTTTAAAAGGAGGGAAAGTTCAATGGAAAAGCAAGATAAGACAATTATTTGTAAAGATTGTGGTCAAGAATTTATTTTCACTGTTGGTGAACAAGAATTCTACGAAGAAAAAGGTTTCGCTAACGAGCCTGTTAGATGTAAAGAATGTCGTGATAAAAGAAAAGCTGATAAAGCATCTTTTAACAACAGATATGAAGACAGAAATAACTAATTAGTTAACTAATAAAAACTCCTAACTTAGATTAGGAGTTTTCTTTTGTTTTATAAGTTGTTTCGAATTTTACTTCTTCTTTATTGTCAAAGGAAGGGATAATAGAAATTTCGTAGTTATAAGCGTTTTCAAATGATATTTTTATATCAGGGCTATTATAGTTAATACTTTTTCTGATAACAATAGTTCCTCCTTTCATTTTTTCTTTATGGTATAGCAAATCAACATCTTGATATTTATCATTATCATTTAATTCAATAGCGTTGATTTTAAAGTTTTTAATTTCTTTGTTTAGTTTAATAATAATAAAATTAGAAGTTTTATCGAGAAGAATATTAGTGTTATCATCATTTAGTTCTTGGTTTTTTTCGTATGAAATATCATAAAAATCAGTATCGTTGTATTTAGCTTCTAATTTTTTTAGATATGGTCCAATTTTATTGTTTTTTGCGTATTTATCTTCATAACCTAAATAATCATCAGATACACTGTAGTAATAAGCGTTTTTTGTAGTTTTAATAGTTAATTTATTATCTAAATTATCAATTTTATTATTAGAAGTAAATGTAGTATCTAATAGTTTAGTAATTTTGTTATAGTCTTCTTTTAAAATGGTCGTGTCGTTATATTTTATTTCAGTTATTTTTCCTTCTATTTCTACTTTGTTGGTACAACCAGTTAAGATAAATATAATAGTAAGTGCGAGTAAAAGTTTTTTCATAGTAATCACCTGTTTTTATTATGATTATTTGCACGAAAAAAATACTTGTAAAAGTATTTTTATTTTTGCGTTTTATTTTTTAAATAATAGTTACGTAGTTCTTTAAATCTTTGATAATGAACTATTTCTCTTTCACGTAGGAAAGATAATGGCGCTAATAAATCTGGGTCATCAGTTAAGTCCATTAAATGTTCATAGGTTGCACGTGCACGTTGTTCTGCACCCATATCACTTTCTAAGTCGGCAATATAGTCACCAGCAACTTTAATATAAGTCATGTTAAATGGATTCCCGAATGAGTCTGATGGAAATAAATCTCTACCGAATTGTGCGTATTGTTCGCCTAGTCCAGCAGCTTTTAATTCTTCGGTAGTAGCACCTTGCATTAATTGATATAGCATTGCTGAAATAATTTCAACATGGGCAAGCTCTTCAGTACCGATATCGGTGAGTAGTGCTTTTCCACGGTCATCAGGCATGTTATATCTTTGATCAAGATATTGCCAGCTAGCAGCTAGTTCTCCGGCTGGACCACCATATTGTGTTAAAATATATTTAGCCATTTTTAAGTCTTTTTTCTTAATGTTAACTGGATATTGTAACTTTTTTTCGTATTTCCACATGATTATTTTCCTCCTTATTTATTTTCCCAAGGCCATGGTGAGTTGTTCCAAGCCCATGGATATGTTGTACTTGCGTCCACAAATAATGGACCATATTTCTTTTCATATTCTGCCATAATTTTATTTGTTTGATCGGTGTATTCTTTGAATAATTCGATCATGTCTCTATCTTCTGGATTATTATCTAGATATAGATTTAAATCGTGGGCAGCAAAGCTATAAGCATCAATATAAGTTAACATTTCTGCTTGTTCATTCATTGGTTCGATATCGAATGGTTTAGCTATTTTGTAAGTGTTATATAAATCTGGGAACATATTACCACGAATAAATCCACCATAAACATCATATACATTATTTGGATCTATTTGTTGGTTATAATTACATTTGTTGAAGTTCATATCATCTCCAGCTTGAGTTGCTAATTTTTTCATTAATTTTGGATCTTTTTTGAAATTGTTTTGTTTTTTCTTCGGCATAGGCATTTGCCCTTGTGGCATCTGATTAGGCATCATTTGACTTTGTTGCATTTGTGCGTTTGGCATTTGATTGGTCATCATTTGGTCATTTTGAAATTGATTTTGATTAGGCATACTTTGCATTTGATTTAAGTAGGCAAAATCGCTTGGCATAAAATAATTCATATTTGAATAGTTATTCATCTAATTACCCTCCTCAATTTTAGGTTATGAAATTTGGGATAATGTGAATGGGTTATTAACTAAATTTTACATTTATATAGGAAATTATAATAAAAAGCCTTGTAAAAATGTTAAATAACTGATAAAATATTATCTGTTACATGGCGTTGTTGGTGAAGTGGTTAACACAATGGATTGTGGTTCCATCATGCGTGGGTTCGATTCCCACACAGCGCCCCATATTAATAAATAAAGCGAATTTTTCATAAATTCGTTTTTTTGTTGCAAATGGCGTATAATTGATTTAAGTGGTATTATGAAACTTCAAAATAAAAAAATAACTTATATTATAATGTGCGGTATTGTTGGAATTTTAATTGGGTTTTCTGCTCATCAATTAGATTCTTTGCTAGGAATAGTATTATTTACTTTAGGTGTTTTTATGTTAGTTATATCTAGTATAAAAATTACTAGGATATAAGATAAGGATGATAAGTTAATGACTGGTTATAAAAATATTATTGAATTTTATAAAAATTATATTAAACGTGAAGATATAATAAGAGCCAGGTTGGTTGATGAGAAGTGTTTCAGCACAAGGGTTAGAATCAGTAGTGGATTATACATTGCAGTTGATAATGTTAGGCAGTATTTTATTTAAAGAATTAAACTTAGATATTGGTGAACAACGACTTATGGAAATGTTATTTATGGTGAGGCATTTATTGGTGATATATCTGATGTTGATGTTAATTATAAAGAAAAGAAGGCTGCTGAAAAAGATGCGCTTAAAAAATTACTTTCAACATTAAGTGAAGAAACTGCAAATTATTATTACGGGTTGTGGCTTGAAATGGGGTGCAATGAAACTTCATTATCTAAATTCACGTATCAATTAGATAAGATAGATGCAGTGATTGAAGCTAGAGTTTATGAAATTGAACATAAGGTTGGAGGTTTATTTGATGAATTTTATTATCCTTAAAAAGAAACTTTTGATAATGGAGTTTTAGAAAAATTATTTTTAGAGTTTCACGATATGTAGTTATTTAATTATTATTAATTACGAATTTTCCTTGTATTATTGTTGAAATGGTGTTAAAATAAGTAGCAAATTTATGGAATTTTATGGAAATAACAAACAAGAGTGGATGATAGTATGCTACAAGTGAGTAGAGATAGTAATTTAAAAATACCGAAGGCAATCGAAATAGTAGTTAAAAATGTTAATAGCGTTGAAGATCAGGTGTCAGTTAAAAAGGCTATTTTAAAGGCTAATAATAAGAAGATTAATTCTACAAAAATAAAAAGTAAGGCTGAAGAAGTTGACAATGATTTAAAAGTAATTTCTAAAATACCAGCTAGTGCGAATGATATGATGGTAGTAACAGTAGTTAAAAAATTAGGGGCTTATGTTATTACGGTTACCGAGAAATCGCCTGCAAAGTATAGAGGGGTATTTGTGAATCGAATGCAAAATTATTGTTTAGATACTTTGGAATTATTACTGCAAGCAAATTTTGTTAGAATAGAGAGTAAACAAAAAAGAGAAGAGTATCAAAAAAAAGCAATTATTAAATTAAAAATGCTCGGTTATATTTCGATGGTGGCTGAAAGTTTTAATTGTATTTTGATGCGTCAATATAAACAAATTTCTTCACAACTTGCTGAAGCTATAAATTTAATTATGGCTTGGAAAAAAAGTGATGATGAAAGATGGCGAAAACGAAAATAGGATTTTAAGTTGAAAAACTTTTAATTAAGGGGAAAATTAATTTTAGGGCTGTGTGTCGAGCGCTTTTAGTTTTTTGCGCGCGTCGTTGATAATAATGGATATAACAATAGGAAATAATCCAACAAACGCAATGGTGGCGCTCGCCCAGATTCACTTTTGAAGAGGTTTTATAAAACCTAGAAAACAAGTGAGTGAAACGTATTTTAAGTAAAATATGTCAGTACTGTAAAGTGAAGGAATTTTCCTCTTTTCTAACCGCTAAAAGAAATCAGCGCGGTGGAAGAATCAGAATACCTACATGAGCAACGTTGGGTTTGACCTATTCTTTGCAAGTTATAGGAGGTATTCTTTTTAATTAGGGGGATACTATGGATTTAAACAAAATTTTTACCTTTGAAAATTTATACGAAGCTCATAAGAAGTGTCGTCTTGCTAAACAGCACAAACGTGAAGTTATTCAGTTTGAAAGTAATTTAGCAGTTAACATAAATAAAATAATTAATGATATTAAAAATAAGACTTATAAGATTGGTAAATATCGCCGATTTTTGGTATATGAGCCTAAAGAACGTCTTATTGAGGCATTGCCTTATAAGGATAGAGTTGTTATTAGGTGTTTTTGTGAACATTCAATTAAACCTAGAATAGAAAAAAGATTGATTTATGATAATGTAGCTTGCCGAAAAAATAAAGGTACTTCTTTTGGGGAAAAGAGACTTGCTACTTTTTTGAAAAGGGAATATGCTAAAGAAAATGATAACGAAGTTTATTTTTTAAAATGTGATATTAGTAAATATTTTCCTAGTATAGATCATGGAATATTATTTAAGCAACTAAAGAAAACTGGTTTTTCAAAAGATGAAATGTGGTTTATTGAAAAACTAATTAAAGAACAGCCTAATGATAGTGGTGTAGGACTGCCCTTGGGTAATCAATCTAGTCAGTGGTTCGCATTATTATATTTAAATAGAATAGATAGGTTAATTAAAGAAGAATTAAGAGTGAAATCCTATATAAGATATATGGATGATATGATTTTGCTTAGTCGGGATAAATCTTTTTTGCGAAAGTGTCAAAAAAGAATAGAAGAGGTTTGTGCCACTGAACTTAGTTTGTTTTTAAACAATAAAACACAAATAGGTAAGGCGTCTATAGGCATTGACTTTTTAGGTTTTAGGCATATTTTAACAACTAGTGGTAAAGTAGTTAAAAAATTACGTACATCATCACGTATTCGTTTGAAACATCATTTAAAAGTTTTAGAAAAGCTTCGTAAATTTGACATTGTTGATGATGAGTATGTTTGTATTAGAAAAAATGCTTTTTATAATCATATTAAAGATACAAAAGAAAGTTTTGATTTAAAACAAAAGGCTAAACCGTAAAGGCTTATAATGAAAATGTCGTTAATCTCTGTATTTTCGACGTTTTTTTGTTATACTTTAGGTGGTGATTCGTATGAGTGATTTTACTTTTTTAACAACAGGTCAAATTTTTGGCGATAATAATACAGAAAAATTAGATATATTTAAAAAAATAGGTAGTTTAAGTGCAATTACAGATTTTTCAATTTTATTAGGAGGCTATGTTAATGATGATTATCATGCCAACGGACTTAATAATTTAGCAAATCGTACTGGTTGGTGGTGGACTAAAACTTGTGATGGTGACAATGATGCGCGCGTCGTTGATACTCGTGGCTATGACGCTAGGAGATGATCCCACAAACGCAATGGTGGCGCTCGCCCAGCTTTACCGTATTCATTAATCAGATCAATCTCCTCGAACGGAGTGAGAGGAAATGGCGTTTTAGAGGTAGAGTATGGAGAGTATCCACAAACAGCTGTAGACCGTCATTTGGCTGCTGAGTTAGAACGTGCAGTAAGTTTTGGACAATTAAATTTAACGGGTAAAAGTTATACAACGGATTCTAGAAAATATAATGAGTATTCTGAACCGTTTTCTCCGCAAGAACATTTAGAATATGAATATAACGGGAGAAAATATGTCAGGGTTAAAGCCAATTCTGATTTTGGTGGTAACTTATTTCAATTATCAACAGGTGATAAATATCGTGACGGCGATGATGTTTGGGTAGCTGTTGAACCAATAAAATGGCTGGTAGATGAGAAGGCTGATATAGCTTTTTCAAAAAACATTATTTTTGCAGGAGTACAATTTAATAGAACGAGTAATTATACGGGTAACTTTGATAAAACTGATATCAAAGCTTTTCTTGATAACTATTTTTCAAAGGATATTGTCGCTGATTTTAATTATTCAAAAACGGGAACTCAGGAGTTATCTGTAGAGATGACTAAGAGAAGAAATCCATATGGTTTTAACTTTGAAAAAGTTAGCGAAGAAGAAATTATACGCGGTGCAGTGGAAAGTGATGTTCCGGTTTTTTTGCATGGGAAATCAAGCGAAGGTAAGAGCGCTCGTGTTAAACAATTAGATCCTGATTGCGAAATTATATATTTGAGAAATGCCACTCCTGACTCCCTTAATGGCAAGAGTGTTTATAATGCTAACACTGGTGAAATGATAGATATTCCGCCTGCTTGGTATAAAAAGGTATGTGAAAAATGTGAAGCGGAGCCGGATAAAATTCATGTTGTATTTTTTGATGAGTTAACTAATGCTCTTCATTCTATTCAAGGAATGGCTTTTAACATTATTTTAGATAGAGAGGTTAATGGTATTTGGAAACTTCCAGAAAACAGTCGAATAGTAGCAGCAGGTAATGATATGGATGATTCACTAGCTGCTAATGAAATGGTTGAACCGCTATTTAATCGTTTTGCTCATGTTTATATAAATACAACTGTAAATGATTGGTTAAAGTGGGCCGTAACTCCTAAAGAAGAATATCAAAGATTGGATTATCAAAGTCCCGACTTTGAATATAAAATCCATCCATCAATATATGCTTTTGTTGCATATAGAGGAGAAAGGGCCCTTCGAAGTGAGTATACAGGTGATAGACCTAATGCAGATCCTAGAAAGTGGGAAATGGCCTCTAAAATGCTTTATATGACAAATAACCCAGAAATGCTTAGAGGGTTAGTAGGCGAGGAAATAACGAGAGATTTTTGTGAATTTTGTAATCAACAAGTTATAACAATCGAGGACGTCATCGAAGGAAATTATAGTGAACGGGATTTTCAAATGAATACGGCAGAAAAATATGCTACCACTTTAGGATTATCTTTTGTTGATGATGAAAATCTTGGACAAGTTAGGGGGTTTGTAACAGAACTTGGTCCAGAGTTTGGTGCAGTTTTTGATAGTTTATGGGCTCATGGCGATGAAAAGAGGATGCAAACAATTGCTGAAATTAGAGCTTATGAATTATCTGGAGGAGGTAAGAACAAGTGAGTAAGGTTGAAATGATTAATATATTAAACACTTATTTGAAAACAAATGTAGCCCCTGTTTTAATAAAGAGTATTCCGGCTGATATTTTTATTGATGAGTCAGTTAATATTCCGGCTGATTGTGATGTCCTAGAATTGAATGGTCATTATGAGGGGATTGATTTTTTGCCACCAGTATGGTATCAGACTGTTTTGTCTAAGGCTTCAGCAAGAAGGAATATTTTAGTAATTGAAAATATTTCATCATTATCGAAAGATGAACAAATGAAGTTTTATGAACTTCTTAAATATCGAAAAATTGGAGTATTTGAATTACCACAAAATTGTGTCATCGTGCTGACGGCACAAGAGGGTAATCAAATTGCTGAAGATATTTATTCTTTAGTGGTTTCTGTTTAGGTGATTATATGGATATAGATACTATTAAACGTAAGACTTTAGTCAAATACCCTTTTTTTGGGACAATATTAGCTTCTACTGATTTGGTTGAGAATTATAGCATTGATACAGCTGCTACTGATGGTGAAAAAATTTATTATAATCCCAATTTTT
This sequence comes from uncultured bacterium, assembly GCA_959020415.1. Classification (GTDB taxonomy): domain Bacteria; phylum Bacillota_I; class Bacilli_A; order RF39; family UBA660; genus Coprosoma. The sequence goes on from CAUERX010000009.1 coordinate 23,622, forward strand.
TATTACCAAAAGATGAAAGAGAACAAATTTTTATTTTAGCCCACGAAGTATGCCATATTGCGTTTGACCATATTTTAAGAAGCGACGGCAAAAATTCAAAAATATGGAATTTGGCTACTGATGGTGTTATTAATGCATTTTTAAAGAATGATGACTTATCTTTACCTAAAGGTGGTGTGGATATTCCTGAAGCTTTAGGTTATGATGCAGAAGAGCTTTATGAAAAAATGTTGAAAGATAGTTTTAAAGATAATGATAATTTTAGTGGTGAGGGACCAGAATATTCAAATTCGAATGATAACAATAGTCAGAGCTCTGGTCAGGAAAATTCCGAGAATAATCATAATGAAAATAATGGAGACAGTCAAGAAGCTTCAAAAACTAATAGTAGTGCGACTGGAAAAAACGGAGATTCAAGTAGTAGCACGGAACAAGAGGATGTTGGTCATGATACTCATAGTCTTTGGGAAGAAGCAGTAGAAAAAAGTAAAAAGGGAACTGGTAATCAACAGTCAGATCCTGAAAATTCTCAAGCGTCTAATGAAGAAACTGAAAAGAAAAGTTTTTGGGATAAGTCGTTTGGGAGAAAAGATAAAAAAGAAGGAAAGACTAGCCAAGGAGAAAATAACGAAAGTAATTTAGAACAATCACAGGAAGTCAAGAAAAAAGAAGAGGAAATTAAAAAGATTTCTAAAATGGGCGAAAAAAAGGCATTTAATGAAAATAGAATTGCTAAAAAAAAGCAATTAGAAGAGCTCCGTGAAATTCTAGCAAGACAAGTTACGACGCATGGTGATACAACTAATTCTGACATCAGAAGTGTCGAGGATATAGGAACAGCTTCCGCTTTAATTCCTTGGCGTTATTTATTAAAGGAAGCAGTAAAGGTAGATGTTGATTGGTCCTATCAAAATGCTGGAATTGAGGAAGGGGTGGTAACGCCATATTTAGAAGAATTTCCTTTGCCAGAAACGGAAATACTGTTAGATACTAGTGGATCAATTGATACACTTTTGCTGAAAAACTTTTTACGTGAGTGTAAAAATATTTTACAAACATCAAAAGTTAAAGCAGGATGTTTTGATACGAAGTTTTATGGCTTTCAGCAAATTAGAAACGAAAACGATATTAATAATATGGAATTTGTAGGTGGTGGTGGGACTAATTTTGAGGCGGCCACTAATGCGTTTACAAGAAGAGTTGAAAATAAGATAATATTTACTGATGGAATGGCCAGGATGCCAGAGGAACCAATGGATATTATTTGGGTTGTTTTTGGTGAAGCAGAAATTCACCCTAAAGGTGGGAAGGTAATTAAGATTGATGAACGGCAATTAGAACGTTTAGCAATGGCTAATGAGGTTTCAACTAGGAAAAGTATAAGATAGCGCGTAATTTTTTTAAATCTGTAATATTTAGAAGAAATCCGTTAAGTTTTTAAAAATTGTTCGGATTTTTTTGTTAATAAAAGGATAGAAATATTTTTGTATAGGTATTAATATTTGAATTTGTTTATTAGTAAACACTTTAAAAAGTTAGAAAAAGGATTGAATAAATTTAATGATCATGTTATACTTTATTTTGAAAAAAGGAAGTGTTTTATGTATCGAAAGAGTGATAAGTTAGAAGATCTGTATAAAAAATTACAAAGAAATATGGAAAAAGAATCATTAAAAAAACTTTTAGATCCAAACTTTGTGGTTAAAATTAATTATTCTCCGGATTATCAAAGAAATTATGTTTGGGGAACTAATAAAGCAATAAAATTAATTGAAACAATATTAATAAATGGTGAAGTTCCACCAATTACGGTTATTGTAACTGATGGTGTCTATGAAATAATGGATGGGAGACAACGTTATGAATCACTACTTAGATATTTTAATGATGAATTTCCATTAAGGGCTTTCGGCTTAAGTTTGTTAAAGGATTTAGATGGTCTTACTTATTCACAGTTACCTAAAAATGTAAAAACTCGATTTAATGATTATAAGTTAAAAATGATTACTTATACGCTAGAAAATGGTGTTTATTTTACTGGTGAAGATTTAGATAAAGTTAAGAGAGATTTATTTAGAAGATATAATTATGGAATGACGGCATTGTCACCAAGCGAAGTGGCAAGAGCTAAATATCTTTATGATCCTTTAACAATTGAAATGAGTAAATATTTTAAGGATAATAGGCAATTTTATGATAATTGTATTTCTATGTTCATACATCCATCTAAGCGTGATTACAATGACCGTGAAAAAATGAATTTACTTTTGATAAATTTCAGGGAATTGTTATCATTTGGTTATATCCCAGTGATTGGTGTTTACAATGTTAAGTGCAGTATATCAGTTATTGAAAAATATTATGAAAGTTTTGTAAAAAAACAGGATTTAGTAAGTAATAAAGAAGAGTTTATTAAAATTTGTAATAAAGTATTTTTGGTTAAAACTTGTTTGGATCAAAGACATCATTTAATGAGAGGTAATGTACTTTTCTTTAAGTGTGTTTATTGGATGCTTACGATTTTGTATAAAACAAAGTCTCAATCTTTTTACGAATTTGATCCTCTGGCTTTTTGTCATTATGTAGAGAATAGTAAACAAGTAATAGAATATTTTGATAATTATGTTGATTTAAGTAGTGAACATATTATTAATAGATATAAGTATATGAAAGAGTATGTTAGTAATAATTTAAAATTAGATGTAGATGAATATTTAGAGTCTATAGTGGATAATCGTAAGCATGTAGTATATAAGCGACCAGTGAAACTTTGCAGCGATGAAGATTGGTTAGGTATTAAGAAATGTAATCAATTAATAACTCAGGATGAGAAGTTTACTGTTAGTGAAATTATAGAGCTTATTAAAGATGGTAGATTTGTTGTCCGTCCTGTATATCAAAGAACAGAGGTTAAGAGTAAAGAAAAGGCTTCTAAGGTAATAGAAAGCTTATTATTAGGGGTAAAATTGCCGCCGTTATATGTAACGGTAAAGCAAAATGCATCTGGATTACCAGAGTATACTGTTATTGATGGGCAACAACGAGTTACTAATATTTTGAGATTCATGGGTGAAGAAATTACTGATGAAAAATTTGATTATATTAAAACGTTTAAAAATAATTATGCATTAACAGGCCTTAAGGATTCAAGTGATTTAGTAGGTAAAACGTTTGAAGGCACTAATTCTATTGGTGAGAGTAATAGAAACCTTATTCGTGAGTATCAAATTGATGTTATAAAAATTGAAAAACAGGCTAATCCGGATTTTGATGCAGTTGATATGTTTTTGCGTTTAAATGAAAATCCTTGCACAATAAGAAAAAATACCTTTGAAATGTGGAATTCTTATGATGTTGTTGAGACACTTAATAAAATAAAAAAGATTGCGAAATATGATTTGTTTAAACAAGACGGAAACGCAATGAAAGAGGAAGAATTAGTAACTATTTTAGCTTATATGGATTATAAGAAAGTAAATTTATATAATTTTAAGGACTTTTTTAAAATCCATATTGATGCTAGAAACAAAGGAAAGCGAAGTCAAAGAAGCGAAATAAAAATTGCAATAACTTACAAAGGGGCGATTACTAATTTTTTAGAGTCTTTGATTCCCGGGAGTGAGACTGAGAAGAAATTTCTAACAAGTTTAGATAAAGTACAACAATTTGTTAATAAATTAGAACTATTACGTGTAGACAATAGAAATTGTTTAATAGAAATTTTTAATCCGTATCTTATTAAAGCTAGAAAAGTCAATATGAAAGATTTTTATATAATGTGGCTTATTTTGGCGGATTTAGATACTCATATTATTAAAACATATAGAGATGATATTTTAAATGAAATTAAAAACATTTTTAATTTGATGAAAAATGTTCCCGAAAACATTAATGTAGAATTTTTTATTGATAACATTAGATTATTTGTTGATAAATATATAAGTTATGTAGTAAAATAAGACATGGAATATTAGAAAATATTAATTAATAAAAACTTAGCTGAGCCTTAAACTTTGCTAGGTTTTTTTATGAAGTTAAAATAATTTTATCTGCTGTAATAATATTCGTGTTATACTTAATATAGGTGGTATGTTATGATTGAACATATAAATAATAAAGATTTAGTAATTGCGCCTTTGAATATAAAAAATCAAATATTAAAGGAAGTGTCCAATAAAAAGCTAATTTTGAATATTAATATTATGACGCTAGAGGAATTTAAAGATAATTATTTTGGGAGTTATAAACCGGGAGCTATTTATTACTTGATGAAAAAGCATAAGTTTAAATATGAAATCGCCCTTACGTATTTAAATAATCTTTTTTATAATTATGATTTGTTAAAATCATATTATGAGGAGTTAAAGGAACATAATTTAATTCAAAAAAATGAGCTGTTTAAGAAATCTTTAGATAATATTGTTGTTATTGGTTACGAGGCTTTAGACGGATATTTAAGAGACACATTGGCTCAGTATAATGTAAGATATGTTTTAATGCCTGATGGTGATTATAAGCCTAAAGTGTATGGGTTTGATAAGCAGGTTGATGAAATTGTCTATATTGCTTCTGATATTAGAGAAAAATTGAAAACGGTTGATATAAATAATATTTATTTGGCCAATGTTTCTGATAATTATAAAGATGATATTCGAAGAATATTTGCTTTATTTAATTTACCCATTAATTTAGATACTAATTTTAATATTTATGGAACGGAGAATGTTCAAAAATTTTTAGCCATTTTAAAAAAGGATAAGAATATTGAGAACGCTTTAGAGAAACTTGAAAAAAATGAAATTTATAATAAAATAATTGAAATTTTAAATAAGTATATTTTTGTTTCAGATGTTGATGATATTTTTGTCGAAATTATAACTAAGGAATTAATGAAGGCTACTGTAATAAAAAATGCTATAAAAAATGCGATTAATATTGTTCCTATAAATAGTTTAGAAAAGGATAAATATTATTATGTCTTAGGTTTTAATCATGGAGAAGCTCCTAAAATTTATCATGACGATGATTTTATTAAGGATGAAGAGAGAAAAAAACTTGGGCTTCTTACCTCATTAGAAAAATATCAAATTAATAAAAAAGTCTTAATTAAACTTATTCACAATAATAATTTATTTATCAGTTATAAGTTAAAAGATAGTTATCAAACTTATTATCCATCACCTTTGATTGAGGAGCTTGGATTAGAAGTAGTAATGAATCCAATGGTAGATTTGGTTTATTCAAGTTTTTATAATAAACAGCAGCTAGCTTTATTATTAGATGATTTTATTAAATATAATAAAGTTGATGGTAATTTAAAGCTTTTATTTGGAACTTACCCAGATATTCCATATTTAACATATGATAATAGTTATAATGGTGTTTTATTAGATGATTTGTTTAAGTTTTTAAATAATAAAATGCGATTATCTTATTCGAGCATGAATAATTATTTTTTGTGTGCTTTTAGATTTTATATTCAAAATATTTTAAAGTTAGATCCTTTTGAGGAAAATTTTGCGGCTTTTATAGGCTCTTTATTTCATGAATGCTTATCAAAAATGTATGATGCTGATTTTGATTTGAAACATATTTATAAAAGTTACTTGGAAAGTAAAAATCTTTCAAGCAAAGAAATGTTTTTCGCTGAAAAACTTTATTCTAATTTAGAATTTATAGTTAAAGTTATAAGAAAACAAGAGAGCTTTTCTAAATTCAATAAAGTTTTAACGGAACAAAATATTACTGTGGATAAATCGGGAAAACTAGAGATCAGTTTTGTTGGAATTGTCGATAAGATAAAGTATTTAGAAGATAACGAAAAAGTTTTGATGGCCATCATTGATTATAAAACAGGTAACATTTTAACAACCTTGGATAATATAAATTATGGTTTGAATCTTCAACTGCCAGTATATATATATTTAACTAAAAATGGTATGCATAAAGATGTTCAAATAGTTGGTTTTTATTTGCAGAAAATTTTGAATTCAGTAGATGTGGATAGTGATAATGTTCAATATGATTTGGAAAAGAAACTTAGACTTGATGGCTATACTATTAATAATGAAGATTTAATTAGAAGATTTGATGAGACATATGAAAAAAGTGAAGTAATTAAGGGCATGAGTTTAACTAAAAACGGTTTTTCGTCTTTTAGTAAGTTAGTGGATAATGATGGAATTGAAAAAGTTACAGGTTTAGTTGACGATAAAATTAACGAAGTAATTGATGCAGTAACTAATGGAAATTTTAAAATAAATCCTAAACGAATTAATAATAAGCTTTTGGGCTGTGAGTACTGTAAATTTAAAGATATATGTTTTAGAAAAGAAGAAGATATTGTAAATTTAAGAAATACCAAATTTTCTGAGATTGTAGGTGATGATAATGCCTAAGTGGACAGATGAGCAATTTGCGGCAATTCACGAAAAGGGCCAAAATATTATTGTTTCTGCAGGTGCTGGAAGTGGTAAGACTGCTGTTTTATCAGAGCGGGTTTTAGAACATGTTAAAAGTGGAATTGATATTGAAGATTTACTAGTTTTAACATTTACTAATGCCGCGGCTTCGGAAATGAAAGAGAGAATTCGAAGGAAATTGATGGATTTTCCAGAGTTAAAAAATCAGCTCGATAAAGTGGAGTTAGCTTATATTACAACCTTCGATGCTTATGCATTTGGCATTGTTAAAAAGTATAATTATTTACTTAATGTTTCAAAAAATATAACTATTGCTCCTTCTGGGGTAATTGAATTAAAAAAAAGGGAAATATTAAATTCAATATTTGAAGAAAAGTATGCTTCAAAAGATTTACTTTTTTTAAAGCTAATTGGCGATTTTTGTTTAAAAGATGATAAGGAGATCTTTGAGTCAGTACTTAGTATGAGTTCTAGATTAGATAATTTATATGGAAAAAGTGATTATTTAGAAAATTATTTAGAAAATTACTATAACGATTTTAATTTAGATAACTTTATTTTAGAATATACAAAATTAATTAAAAAGAAAATTTCCAATATTGAAATGGCTGTCGATTATTTGTCATCATATGTTTCAGGTGATTATGTTAATAAAATTATTGAACTTTTATCGCCAATGTTAATGGCTATTAATTATGTGGAAATTAAAAATAATGTTCCTGAAAAATTACCACCTTTACCAAGAGGAGCTAGTGAAGAGGCGAAGGTTATTAAAAGTAAACTTTCATCTTTAATAAAGGAAATTAGTGCTTTGACTAGATATGAAAAAGAGGCGGAGATTAAAAAAACTATTTGGTTAACTAAGGATTATGTTCAAGCTATTATCCAGCTTATTTTAGAATTTGATAAGAGGCTTATGGCGTGGAAGATGGATAATGATGTTTATGAATTTATCGACATTGCTAAGATGGCGATATGTGTACTAGAGAAAAATAAGACAATTAGAGAAGATCTTAAGAATAAGTATAAGGAAATATTAATTGATGAATATCAGGATACTAATGATTTGCAGGATTTATTTATTTCTTATATTCAAAACAATAATGTTTATATGGTTGGGGATGTTAAGCAATCTATTTACCGTTTTAGAAACGCTAATCCATTATTATTTAAAGAAAAGTATGATAAATATTCAGACTTAAACGGGGGAATGAAGATTGATTTAAATCGTAATTTTAGATCGCGAAAAGAAGTTACCGAAAATATTAATTTAATTTTTAATTTGATTATGAACGATGAAATAGGTGGGGCGGATTATATAAGCTCTCATCAAATGATTTTTGGAAATTTAGCTTACGATAAAGTTAATTCAGAAAATTATCAAATGGAAATTCTTGATTATAAAATACCAGATGATAAATTGTTTTCAAAAGAGGAAATTGAAATTTTTACAATTGCTAGAGATATTGAAAATAAAGTCAATAGTGATTATAAGATAATGGATAAAAACTCGTCAAGTGAACGAAGTATTACTTATGGTGATTTTGTTATTTTGATGGATAGATCTTCAGCTTTTGAAAATTATAAGAAAATATTTGAGTATTTGAATATTCCATTAACTATTTATCAAGATAAAACCATTTCTAATTCAGTCGACATTTTATTAATTAAAAATATATATAATATAGTTATTGGTATTAAAGATCGAAAATTTGATACTTTATTTAAATACTCTTTTATGTCGATTTTAAGGAGTTATTTATTTAGACTTTCGGATGCGGAAATATTTAAAATTATTAGTCAGGGACTATTTAAAGAGACTGCACTTTATGAAAAATGTTTAAAGATAGCTAATGATTTTGAAAGACTTAACAACAAGGACTTTTATAATAGAATTATCGACGACTTTGATTTTTATAATAAAGTGATTACGATTGGCGATGTTAATGAGCATATTATCACTTTAAATTCGATAGGAAAGATAGCTTCTGATTTATGTAATTTGGGATATGGACCTAGACAATTTCTAGATTATTTAAAAGAAGTTTCGGAAAAAGGGCTTGATATTAAATTATCTTTGAATAAGGAAAGCTCTAATTCGGTTAAGATTATGACAATTCATGCTTCAAAAGGCTTAGAATATCATGTGTGTTATTTTAGCGGACTATATAAGAAGTTTAATATCGATGATTTAAAAAATAAGTTTTATTTTTCTTCTGATTATGGTATTTTAGCTCCGTATATTGATGGAGGACCTAAAAATACGATTTTGAAGAGTTTACTTAAAAGTAAGTATTTGCATGAGGAAATTTCGGAAAAATTACGCTTGTTTTATGTAGCTTTAACAAGGGCACGAGAAAAAATAATTTTAGTTACGCAGGTAGAACCTAATTTACTAAGTTTTAAAAGTAATGGTGTTATTAACGATGAAATTAGGGAAAATTATTTATCTTTTGCGGATATGCTTAATTCTGTTTGTAATTATGTAACATCTTATATTAAAGAAGTTGATGTATCGAAATTGGGATTAACAAAGGATTACAATTTGGCTAGAAAAAGAGACTTTCGTAAATTTTTAGCGACTGATGAGGCGTTAGTAGTAATGGATAAACCATGCGATGAGATAGAACTTGTCAATACAGGCTTTTCAAAAAAAATTGATAATTTATACGCTAATGAAGAAAAAGAAAACATTGAACTTGGTTTAAAACTTCATGGATTATTAGAGTTTATTAATTTTAAAAATCCCGATTACGAAGGCATTGATGAAGGTTTAAAAACTAAAATTCAAAGATTTATTGATTCGGGTATTTTAACTGGGGCAATTAATATTTATAAGGAATATGAATTTATTTATGAAGATTCTGGAAAACAATTACACGGGGTCATTGATTTATTAATTGAATATAATGATAAATTTGCAATTGTAGATTACAAACTAAAAAATATGGACGATAAAGCTTATGAAAATCAACTTTTGGGTTATAAAGATTATATTCAATTAATTAGTGATAAGCCAGTTCAAGTTTATTTATATTCTATTATGGACGAGGAGTTATTAGAATTATGAACGCAGATAAGTTAAAAAATATAGAATTTGATGACACATTTATTGTAATGGATTTTGATAGAACTTTAACATCAGGCGATAGTTATTATACTTGGGATGTTATTTCGAAAGATCCATTATTACCACAAGCGTATACTGAAGAAATTATTAACTGTTCTTTAAAACATGAAAATATTGAACATGATTTAGAACTTAATTTAGAGTATAGGAAAGAAATGATGATAAAATGGTGGCTTGAACATTTTCGCTTTCTTCAGAAATATCATATTTCTAAAAAAATGATTGATAATCTTTCAGAGTATTATAATTTGACTTTAAGAAGTGGTGCTTTAGATTTTTTATCGCTAATGCATTTGAAAAAAGTACCAGTGATTATAATATCAGCAGGTATTTGTAATATAACAGAAAGATTTTTGAAGTTAAATAACTGCAATTATGATAACATTTATATTATTTCAAATTTTCTTAAATATGATAGAGGTTATGTTATAGGCCATGTCGGGAAATTGGTTTATTCACTTAGTAAAAATGAAGTTTATCTTTCTGATAAGTTTGTTAAAAATATATTAGGAAGAAAAAAAGCTGTACTATTTGGGATAATATAGCTGATATTGATATGCTTGAAAATTTTGATTATGAAGAAGCAGTAACTATTGGTTTTGTTAATAAATCGTCATTAAAATATCAAGCGGCTTTTAAAGTTTATGATATCATTTGCAATGATGGTTTAGCCTTTAATCGGTGCTTAGAATTATGGGAACGCTAGTAATAGCGTTTTTATAAAGAAGTATTAGTTCGTGAAAAATGCGCTCTTTTGGCACTCGCTCTTGACAAGTGCTAAAGAAAGTGATATTATTTTTTATAGTGAGAATTAAAGGAGGAAGATAATATGGCTAAAAAACAATTTAAGGCCGAATCTAAAAAGCTAATGGAGCTTATGATTAATTCTATTTATACAAACAAAGATATATTTTTAAGAGAACTTATTTCAAATGCTAGTGATGCTATTGATAAATTACATTACAAATCATTAATTGACAGAAAGGTTAAAGTAGATTCTAATGATTTTGCGATCAATATATCTATTGATAAAGAAAATCGTAAATTAATGATTTCTGATAATGGTATTGGAATGAATAAAGAAGATTTAGAAGGTAATTTAGGAACAATTGCTAAAAGTGGTTCTTCAATATTTAAAGAGGAAAACGAGAAAAAAGAAAACATTGATATTATTGGACAATTCGGTGTGGGATTTTATTCTGCGTTTATGGTAGCTAGCGAAGTATGTGTTATTAGTAAGGCTTATGGTGAAGATAAAGCTTATATGTGGGCAAGTGAAGGTATTGATGGATATACTGTTAAAGAATGTGATAAAGATAGTTATGGAACGGATATTATTTTAACTATTAAAAATAATAATGATGATGAAGATTATAGTAAATACTTAGATGATTATCAAATTCAATCTTTGATTAAAAAGTATTCTGATTATATTACTTATCCAATAAAGATGAATATTTCTCATAGTGAATTAAAAGATGGGACAGAAGATGAGTATGAAACAGTAATAAAAGAAGAGACTGTTAACAGTTTAGTTCCCTTATGGAAACGCTCAAAGAGTGAAATAACAGATGAAGAGTACAATACTTTTTATAGTGATAAGTTTTTTGATTATGACAAGCCAACAAAGGTTTTACATTTTTCTATGGAAGGGCGTATTAGCTTTAATGCTTTATTATATATTCCAGCTCATGCACCATATGATTATTACAGTAAAGAATATGAAAAAGGTTTACAACTCTACTCTAATGGAGTTTTAATCATGGAAAAGTGTTCGGAACTATTGCCTGATTATTTTAGCTTTGTTAAAGGGGTAATTGATAGTCCTGATTTATCTTTAAATATTTCACGTGAAACATTACAACAAGACAAAGTGTTACAAATGATTGCTAAGAATATTGAAAGTAAAATTGCCAAAGAACTTAGCAGTATGCTTATTAACGAACGTGAAAAATATGAAGAGTTTTTTGACGATTTTGGGTTACAATTAAAAGTTGGAGTATGTAATAATTATGGAATTGATAAGGACAAGTTACAAGATTTGCTTTTATTCCATTCATCAGTTGATAAAAAATATACTACGTTGAAAGAATATGTTTCAAGAATGAAAGAGGAACAAGATACCATTTACTATGCTTGCAGCGAAAGCTTGGATAAAGCAAGCATGCTACCACAAACGGAAGCTGCTTTAGAAAAAGGTTTTGAAATCCTATATTTAATTCAATATGGTGATGAATTTGTAATGCAAACTTTGTCAGAATACGAAGGTAAGAAATTCGCTAATGTATGCGCTAGTGAAACTAATCTAGATAGTGAAGAAGACAAGCAAGTGATTGACAAAATAAATGAAGAAAACAAAGAAATGTTTGACACGATGAAGGAAGCTATTGGTGAAATAAAAGAAGTAAGGTTTACACGCCATTTGAAAGATCACCCGGTTTGTTTAACTAGTGAAGGTGGCATTTCAGCTCAAATGGAGAAAGTTATGAAGGCAATGCCAAACAGTGATGGAATTAAGGCAACGATGATATTAGAAGTTAATGAGAATCATCCAATTGCTGATAAACTGAAGAATCTATATAAGAAAAATAAAGAAGAGTTAAAAGATTATAGTAAAATTTTATATGCTCAGGCAAGATTGATAGAAGGATTACCAATTGATAATCCGACTGAGCTAAGTAATTTGATCTGTAAAGAACTTGCGTAAACATAGACTCCATTATGGAGTTTTTGTTTTGGGTAAGTATGTTTCTAACTTTTAAAAATATAATGGTAGTGGTATAATATAAATGGAGTAGGATATACTCTTTAAAAAGGAGGAATGGAAGATGAAAGAAGACTTACAAAATATATTTTTGATGGGTTTAGGGGCAATGTCTCTAACAACAGAGAAAGCAAAAGAACTTAAAGAAGACTTGATAAAAAAGGGAGAAGCAGCTTATAATAGTGGTAAAGAATTAAACGAAGAATTAAAACACAACATTGAACAAAAAATTAAAGAAAATGTAACAGTTGTAGTTCAAAAAGATGTATCAAAAGATGATGTATTTAAAGCAGTTCAAGATATGAGTGAAGAGGACAAAAAAGAATTATTAAAATTATTGAAGGACAAAAAAGAAAAGAAAAATGAGTAGTGATAAAGAGCGTTTACAGGAGATTATCGCGGTTATTCGCGACAGTCACCTTTTAAAAGATTTAAATCCGCTCAAACTGCGTTTTGCAATTGAAAAGCTAGGCCCTACGTTTATTAAGATGGGTCAAATTATGTCATCAAGAGACGATATAATTCCAAAAGAATATTGCGGAGAATTGAAACATTTGCGTAGCAATGTAAAACCAATGCCGTTTGATAAAGTGCTTGAGATTTTGGATAAGCAATATGACGGAAAGACTTTTGAGATATTTAAAACGATCGAAGAAATACCAATTGGTTCGGCCTCAATTGCCCAGGTGCACAAAGCCGTTTTAACTACTGGCGAAGAAGTTGTGGTTAAAGTTCAGCGTGAGAATATTTATGATATGATGGAAACTGATGTTAGACTTTTAAAAAGGGCAATTTCAGTTTTACAAATCGAACGAATTTTTAATTCGGTTTTTGATTTTGCCGATGTTTTAGACGAAATGTTTGAAACTGCTAAAGAGGAGATGGACTTTAAAATTGAAGCGTCACACATGGAAAAGTTTCGTCAATTAAACGAGGAAATTGTTTATATTAAAGTTCCAAAAGTTTATTTAGAGTATACAACTTCTTATTCTTTAGTTATGGAATATATTGAGGGCAGAAGAATTACAGATGTACAAGGGCTAACAGCTTTAGGTTATGACATGGAAGAAATAGCTCGCAAATTAGCGGCCAATTATGTTAAACAAGCAATCGATGATGGCTATTTTCATGCTGATCCACATCCAGATAATTTAAAGGTTGATAAAGGCAAAATTATATATTTGGATTTTGGGATGATGGGCACGCTTAATAAGCGTGATCGCGAATTACTAAGTGACTGTATTTTAGCAATTGTTAAAAATGATATTCGAGCGGTGGAACATACTTTATTAATTTTGGGTGAAGTTCATGGTCAAGTTGATCATATGCAGCTATGTAATGATATAAAGAGGGTCCTAAATAAAAATAAAGCTCAGGATGTTGCTAATATTGACATCAAAGAGTTTACAAATGATATGTTTGCAATGTTATCTTCTAATAATATTACCTTACCGAAAGATATTACAATGCTTATTCGTGGAATAGTTGTAATTGAGGGCGTACTTAAAGAAATGAGTCCTTCGATAAATTTGATGCAAATTTTAAAAACTCATGTAAAACCGGGGAAAGTGATGACAAAAGAGAAGATTGATAGCTTTTTAAGTAAAGGAATTCAAAGTGGAACTGATTTAGTTTACATTCCTAATGAGCTGTTAACGTTTTTGCAAGGAGTTAATAGTGGAGAGCTTAGATTTAATATTGAAATCAATGACTCTAAGCATCAGATTAGAAATATTGAGCAGTTAGTTCACTTAGTAATTATAACGATTTTAGACGTTGCTTATATTATTGGGACAAGCTTGATTGTGATTAATAACAAACACGATTTACCTTTCATTTTCTATATATATTTAATTCTTGGTGGTGTTTGTACGGTATGGTTATTTTACAAACTATTCAGAAGTAAAATTAAAAATCGGCGTCGTTAATGTGTAAAGGCTTTTATTGCCTTTTTTTGAATTTGAAAATATGATAAAATAGGAAGGAAATGGAAGTGATAAAATGGGTGATTATATTGAACCAATAAAATGGGGCGTTTTGCTTTTCCCATTTATTGCAGCGCTATTTACAATTCCGTATGTATTGATTCAATATCGTAAATATGGATCTATTCCTTTTTTAAGAGTGCTTATTGTTTATTCTTTTATTTTATATTTGATTTGTGCATATTTCTTAGTAATTTTACCATTACCTTCAAGGGAAACTGTAGCAGCTTTAACTACACCTACGATGCAGCTTCAACCGTTTATGTTTATAAGTGATTTTTTAAATAATACTTCATTAGTTATTACTGAGCCAAGTACATATTTAAAGGCTTTATCGGAGCCATGGTTTTATCAGGTAGTTTATAATGTTTTATTATTCGTACCATTTGGGCTTTATTTGCGTTATTATTTTAAGTGTAGTTTTCTTAAAACTTTCGTTCTTTCATTTTTATTAAGTTTATTTTTTGAACTTACGCAATTAAGCGGATTATACGGTTTTTACGAAAGAAGTTATCGGCTTTTTGATGTTGATGATTTGATGATTAATACTTTAGGAGGAATTGTCGGATTCGTAACAGCAGGAATTGTTTTAAAGATTTTACCGAATCGTGATGAGCTAGACAATTATGCTTATAAGAAGGGAACGCAAATTTCTGGTGTTCGCCGTCTTGTAAATTTTATATTAGATATATTTATTTATATGGTTTTCGCCAATGGTTTTTATGCTATTCTGCATGATTTTATAGATTTTAAAACGCTTTCTTTAATAGTGTTAATTATATATTATGTATTAATTCCATGGATATTTAAGGGCCAAACATTAGGAAAGAAATTTTTAAGAATGAAAATTGTCTATAAGGGTAGAACACCAAATATATATCATTATTTGTTTAGATATTTTCTTTTATTCTTTGTAGTGTTTGAGCTTCCGTTTTATTTAATATTTATTTTGGCTTTAGTTGGAAATCTTATTCCAAATGGTTTTTTAACGTTAGTGTATTCGCTTGGCTTAATTGTTTCAGTAATATTTGTTTTTCTTTATTATTTTATAATCATTGTTCATTTATTTAAAGGAAAAAAATTATGGTATGAAAAAGTTAGTCATACAAAAAATATAAGTACTATTGAATATATTATAGAAAAAGAAGAAGTTTCAGAAGAAACTAATAAAACTACGGAAATTCCACATAATAAAAGCGTGTAAGTATTATTGTGTGGAGGGAATATATGGATAAGAAAGAAATTGTAAAAAAATTAGTTAGTCAAGGTTTAAGTATGCAAGAGCGCGAAGAGTTAATTGAAATGCTAGTGGATAATCCGATTGCTGTGGATATCGATAAGCAAGAGGAAAAGGATTTGACTATTGGTGATAAACTTGCTGATAAAATTTCAGAAATTGCAGGTAGTTGGACATTCATAATTTTATTTGTTTTGTTTTTAGTTTTTTGGATAATTTTGAATACTTATTTTTTAAAGGAAAAAGTTGATCCATATCCCTTTATTTTACTTAATCTATTACTTTCTTGTATTGCGGCTATTCAAGCGCCAATTATTATGATGAGTCAACATAGGGAAGCAAAAAAGGATAGCTTACGTAACCAAAATGATTATATTGTGGATTTAAAAAGTGAACTTATTTTAGAGGATTTGCATCATAAGTTGGAACTTATTTTGAAAAATCAAAGTAAATTGTTAGACATATATAAAGATATAATAGAAAAAGGCCATTAGGCCTTTTTTGTCAATTATTGGTAAATAGTTATTAAAAAGTATTGACGAGATGGGGAGGGGGTGGGGTATAATGTGGTTGAGGTATGGTATATGAGAAGAGATAGTAAAAGGCAGGTACTTGTTATTTTTACCTTGCTGATATTTTTTAGTTTGATGAGTGTTGGATATGCGGCTTTCGCGACTTCACTTTCAATTAAAGGAACGACAGCGATTTCTGGTAAATGGGATGTGAAAATAATGGAAATAAGTGTTAGTGGAGTAGTTGGTAATGGTGAAAATTCGGGAACTCCATCTTTTTCAGCGACAACAGCAACCATGACAGCTAATCTATATGAAAAAGGTGATGCAGTAGAATATTTGGTTTTAGTGAAAAACAATGGTAATATTCGAGCTAAATTAGGAAGTATTACAACTTCGGCTAGTGACAACTCGGCAATTAAATTCACGACAACTGGAGTAACTAAAGACAGCATTTTAGAAGCGGGGGAAACAGCTCAGGTTAAAATTAAGGTTGAATATGATAATAATTTTAATGGTACTTTAGCTAATAACATGGGTACTTCAACCGTTACTTTAAACTATGTCCAGGCGTAAAAAAGAAGATATTTTTAAATATCTTCTTTTATAATAAATTTATCTTGATCCATATCAATAGTAATAGTTGAATTGAATTTTATTTTATCTTTTATGATGTTTTCGGCAATAAGCGTTTCAATATTACGGCTAACATACCTTTTAATTGGTCTAGCGCCGTATCTTTCATCGTATGAATTTTCAACAATATAATTTTTGGCGTTATCAGTTAAAGTAATAGTTATTTTTTTATCGCTTAAACGAGTTTCAATTTCTTTAATTATCTTTTCTAAAACTTTGTAAACAACTTCTTTAGATAGTGAATTAAAGATTATTATTTCATCAATACGATTAATAAATTCAGGTTTGAACGTATGATGAAGTTCATTCATAACTAGATTAGTACTATTAGCATCATTTTCAAGAATATATTCACTACCTAAATTAGACGTCATGATGATAATTGTGTTTTTGAAATCGACCGTGCGTCCTTGAGAGTCAGTAATACGACCATCATCGAGGATTTGAAGCAAAATATTGAAAACGTCCTTATGAGCTTTTTCAATTTCATCAAATAAAACGATGCTATAAGGATTGCGTCTTACAGCTTCAGTTAATTGGCCACCATCATCATAACCAACGTATCCTGGAGGTGAGCCAATTAATCTAGCGACTGAGTGGCTTTCCATATATTCGCTCATGTCAATCCTAATCATATGACGTTCATCATCGAATAGTTCGTAGGCTAGACTACGAGCAACTTCAGTTTTACCAACGCCTGTTGGGCCAAGAAAGATGAATGATCCAATTGGTCTATTTGGATCTTTGATACCGGCTCTTGCTCTTATAATGGCATCACTTACTAAATGAATTGCTTCATCTTGACCTTTAACACGTTTTTTTAAGTTTTCTTCTAGATGAAGTAGTTTTTCTCGTTCGCCGCCAACTAATTTATTGACAGGGATATTGGTCCATTTAGAAACAATTGTAGCAATCGATTCGTCAGTTACGGTATCACTTAGAATTGAACTTTTGTCAACTTTTTGAAGTGCTTCAAGCTCTTTTTGAAGAGCGGGAATTGTTCCATGTCGCAATCTAGCTGCCATTTCTAAGTTATATGTAGCTTCAGCTTGTTCAAGCTCATGGGTGGCTTCTTCAATTTCTTCCTTTTTCTTATTAATGTTATTATTTATGTTTTTTTCAGCTTCCCAATCACTGCGAAGTTTATTTTCTTTGGCTTTAAATGTTTCTAATTTTTTATCGATTTCATTAACTCTATTTTTAGAAATTTCATCTTTTTCCTTTTTGATTGCTTCTTTTTCAATTTCTAATTGCATGATGTTTCTTGTTAAAGTGTCTAGTTCAGTAGGAACTGATTCCATTTGAACTTTGATGGTAGCGCAGGCTTCATCAACTAAGTCAATAGCTTTATCTGGCAAAAATCTATCAGTGATATATCGGTCAGATAAAGTAGCTGCTGCTACTAAGGCGTTATCTTTAATTGTAACTCCATGGTATACTTCAAAGCGATTTTTAAGACCTCTTAAAATTGTAATGGTATCAGTTACGTTGGGTTCATTAACTAAGACTTTTTGAAAACGTCTTTCTAAAGCTCCATCTTTTTCGATATACTTACGATATTCATTTAGTGTTGTAGCACCAATACAATGGATTTCGCCCCTTGCAAGCATAGGCTTTAACATATTTCCGGCATCCATTGCGCCTTCTAAGGCTCCAGCCCCAACAATCATATGAATTTCATCGATGAACATTATAATTTCACTATTTGATTCTTTAACTTCTTTAAGAACAGCTTTTAAACGTTCTTCAAATTCTCCGCGGTATTTAGCGCCAGCGATTAAAGCACCCATGTCGAGTTCCCATAGCTTTTTATCTTTTAGGCTGTTTGGGACATCGCCTTTAACAATACGAGTGGCTAAACCTTCAACAATAGCAGTTTTACCAACTCCTGGTTCACCGATTAATACAGGGTTGTTTTTTGTCTTTCGTGAAAGGATGCGGCTAATACTACGGATTTCTTCATCACGACCAATAACTGGATCTACTTTTCCGTCTTTAACGCTTTGCGTGATATCACGGCCATATTTTTCAAGTGGATTTTGAAGATTTTCTTCATATCCGTTTTGTCCATTCATATTTATCCCTCCTTTATTATATTAGGTTTTTCACGACCTAATATACATTATATGCCACTTTTTAGCACTTGTCAATAGCGAGTGCTAAAATAAGCGTGGTAAAGCTGACGTTAGAAATTAAACTTAATGAGATAAGCTAATAGACAGGGAGTTTTTTTTTTGCTATACTTTTGGTAGTGAGGCGAAAATAATGGAAAAGAAGCTAAGTAATAGAACAATCGTAATAATTGGTTTTGTAATTATGGCAATAGGTTTGTTTTTAGTAACGAATGATTATTTTACTGGTAAAAAAGATAAAGCTTATGAAAAGGTTAGTGTTTCCTTATTTTCTGAGCAGAATGGTGAAGTGGTTGATAATACACCGCAGAACATTGCAGCCGCAGATATTGCCATTAAAGAGGAAACAAAACAAGGCAATTATTTAGGGGTTCTTAAAATTGATAAAATTAATTTGGAACAAGGTTTTTATGATAAAGATAATGCGATGAATAATGTCAGTAAAAATGTGACTTTGCTTGGCCCTTCAAGCTATCCGGATCAAAAAAACGGTAATACTATTTTAGTTGCTCATTCAGGGAGCAGTTATTTAGGATATTTTAAAAATCTATGGCAGCTTGGAGTTGGCGATTTAGCAACTATCTCTTACAAAGGTAAAACTTATGTTTATAAAATTGTTAATATTTATAATGATGTTAAAGATGGAGACGTAACGATTTATAGAAATAAAAATAAAACAACTTTGACAATGATTACTTGTACAAAAGATGATGATACAAAGCAAACAATATACGTGGCTGAACTACAGTAAGTTTTATAACTTACTTTTTTTGTGAATTTCAGTTGAAATAGTTGACAATAGGGGGGGGGGGGGGGGGGAAGACAAAAAAAAAATATAAAAAAAAAAAAA
>CAUERX010000010.1 GCA_959020415.1 uncultured bacterium
TATTGTCAACTATTTCAGCTTGAATTCACAAAAAAACTTTAGTTATTGTTTTAACTAAAGTTAGGTGGGGTCAAAAAAAGCCTCCTATTGGAGGCGAATTTTACATCATATCTTCTAACGCTTCGTTAGCCTTTTTCTTAGTTTTGTTAAAGGCTTTTGTCACTGCTTTTGATACTGGCGCCTTATACTTCTGGTACGCTAGTGTAGCAGCACTTCCCATAGCTATTAGAGCTATACTTTTCATTTGTTTCATTTATATCACCTACTTGCTAGAAAAATGATGGTATGAATAAACATACATTAATAACATGTGTTTAATTGTTAAATTTATACATTAATTTTTCTAAAAGTTTTGAATTTCTTATATATTCATTATTATTATAAACACTTTCTAAAAAAGCGGTTGTTTCACCGATCAAAATTAATTTCTTTTTAGCTCTTGTTATTCCGGTATAAATAAGTTTACGATATAACATTCTTTTATAGGAATTGCATATTGGCATAACAACAACTTCAAACTCACTTCCTTGACTTTTATGAATGCTGATAATAAAACCATGTTTAATTTTAATGAAATCTTTACTTGTATATTTTACAACGTTGCCATCAAAATCAACATAAATTTCGTTTTTTCCAGTTTTACTAGTATTTCCATACTTTATATATTTAATAGTCCCAATATCTCCATTATATACATTGTCATCAGGCATATTAACTAGCTGAAGTATTTTATCATTTTCTCTAAAAATCACATCACCTGAAGTTATTTCTCTTTTGTTTTCGTCCTTTGGATTAAAAACATCTTGAAGTTCTTTGTTTAATAAATCAATCCCATTTTCACCTTTATACATTGGGGCTAAAAGCTGAACACTTTTATAATCATAACCTTTATCAATAATTTGTTTACATAAGGTTTTAAGATTTTTTTTAATTGAACTTGAGGAACATTCTAAGAAGGTATAATCACTCTTAGTTTCTCTAAAGGTTTCACTTAATTCTCCTTCTTTTATTTCATGAGCTAAGGTTGTTATATATGAATTTTCATCTTGACGATATAAATGATCTAGGTGCACAGTGTCTATTACTTCACTTTCAATTAGATCTTTCAAAACTTGTCCTGGACCAACGCTTGGCAATTGGTTATAATCGCCAACTAAAATTAATTTTATATCATTTGTTAAACCTTTTAATAAGCTATCAAATAAATTAATATCAATCATACTTACTTCATCAATAATGACTAATTTGCTATAAGCCTTATTGGTTTCATTAATCATAAACTCATTTGTATCCTTATTCCATTTTAAAAATCTATGGATAGTTGATGATGGAAGCATAGTAGATTCACTCATACGTTTGCTGGCACGTCCGGTTGGGGCTAATAAAGCCAACTCTCTAACTAAGCCATCATAATCTAATTTATTTAATTTTTGGTAAAGCTCAGTGATTGCTTTAATGATAGTTGTTTTTCCAGTCCCTGGGCCTCCAGTAATTATTAAAATATTATTTTCTAGAGCTTTAGTAATTGCTTCTTTTTGTTTTTCATTATAAGTTATACTATTTACTTCTTCTAAACTTTCTATTAGGATACCCAAATTTTTATTTTTATCAAGTTCTTTATTAGTTAAAGTATAAATCTTGTTAATAACATTTTCTTCGGCTTCCCATATTTCGATTAAATAATAAGCATCATTATCAATTTTGATTTTATTTTCGTCTTCTAGTTCACTAAAATAAATATCGTACATATCTCTATCAATGCTTAATCTTAAATAACGATTAACAGCAGTTACAATTACATCTCTTTCTAAAAAAGTATCACCGTTTTGGTATGTTAAATTTCCCATAATATAAATGATAGATGCTTTTATACGCCTTTTGTCATCAGGTTCAATATTTAACTTGGGAGCTACTGCATCTACCTTTAGGAATGAAATATCAACTATGTCGTTAGCTAATTTATAAATATTATGAGTTATTACATCCATTGTCATATGTTTGTACTCATTATATATAGTTAATGAATCTTTCATGGTAAAGCCAAGTTCGGTTAAATATACAATCATTTGATGGCTCTCTTCATATTTTGATAAAATATCAAAGATTTTATCTGCTTTTTTTTGCGTTAATTTGGGTACTAAATTTAGGCAGGTGCGATCTTTTAAAATATCATCTAAGGCTGTATCACCCAATGTATCAACTATTGATTTAGCTAAACGCTCACCAACACCAGGAAAAAGGTCGCTGGCTAAAAATTCAACAATTCCTTCTTTATCAGTCGGTTTAACTCTTTCGTATTCAGTAACTTGGAATTGAAAACCATATCTTGGATGGGTTATGCCTTCACCATAAAAAAAGTATGTATCATCTTCATTTAGTTCGTGAAAAAATCCAGTGAAAGTTATAGTTTTATTAACATAGTCTTTTAATGATTCAATATTAGTTTCACGCACTTTAAAAAGACCTATTACATAGCCTTTCTCAGAATGAAAGATACTTCTTCTATAATTTCCTTTGATATATGTTTTCATGTTACCACCTTTTATAATTATATCAAAAAAAAGGCCTATTTGCTAGGCACTTTATTATATACTTCTACCATTAGTGTTTTGTTGTTGATTTGCTTCAATTTCTGATAATGGTGTAGCGTCTGGAAATCTATTTTCAATAGATTGATTAAGAGTGTCATTACGCTGTTGAGTATTTATATTAGCTTGTTCAATAAGTTCTTTATATCTTTCTTCCTGTTCACGATATTCTGCTTCTGCTTCTTCTTTATCCTCAATGTATTGTTGTTTTTCTTGATATGTCATTTTTCGTCCGTCAATTATATATGTTATTTTTTCTGAGTCAGAATGACTTTCTTCTTTTGGCATATGATCAGCAATAATTGTTGGTCCAAGAAGAACTGCACCAGCTAAACATCCTGCAACTATAACTTTTTCTTTCGTATCAAAAAATTTTATTATACGAGCCCATCCTTTATTTTTAGCCCTTTCTTCCATTCTTTTATTTCTAGCTTCTTTAGAATCTTCTAAATAAGGAAGAGTTGTTGAAATATTATCAGCGAAGGTTTTTCTTCTTGCGGCTACATTTGTTAATTCAATTGGTGAAGCACCATATGCATCTTGAACAGATCTTTTAGCAATTGTTTCCCTAGTAGCATCCGCTCTTTGCACTGGCGTTAACCCATGAAAAGTTGAAGTAGTTTCTTCCACTTTTGAATATCCATCTGGAATTCCTGGAACACTATTTAAACTATTTCTTAATTCTTCTTTTGCTTGTGATGACACATTGGCATCAAATCTCCATTCTGCCATTTTCAGCACCTCATTTCAGATTTATTTTATCATTTATATTTGTTGTTTGTCAAATTGTTTTTACTATACGTTGGCAGTTTCCAATTGTTTTATTTTGCTTAATAAATAGGGATAATCAAGTTCTTGAATTTTTACAGTAACAGTCTTGTTAACATTTTCTTCTTTTCCTTTAGCTTTAATTAATAGATAATTTTCGGTGTGACCAATTAAATAGCCATCTTTATAAACCTCAGGAATAAAATCGATTTCTTTGTCTATATATTTTAACATATATTCTTTTTCTAGCTCTTTTGAAAGGGATAATAAAATTTTAACTCTTTCTTTCTTGATGTTTCCATCGACTTGATTTTTCATAGAAGCTGCTACAGTTCCTTCTCTTTTAGAGTATGGAAAAACATGTAGTTTAGTAAACTTTATATCTTTGATAGTTTGAACTGTCTCATTAAATAATTCGTCTGTTTCGCCAGGAAAACCCACAATAACATCAGTAGTTACTGAAATATCAGGTCTAATATTCCTTATTTCATTTATTTTGTTTTTAAAGTAAATGGTATCATATTTGCGGTTCATGTTTTTTAAAATTTCGTTTGAACCAGCTTGAAGTGGAATATGCATATGGTTAGTTAATATTTTACTGTTTTTTATAACAGCTAAAACTTTGTCATTAAGTTCGGTAACTTCGATTGATGAAATGCGAAGCCTTTCTAGACCATCAAGTTTGGTTAAGTCTTTTAATAAATCGGCAAAATCGTAATTTTCATCGTGATAGTTTCCAGTATGAATGCCCGTTAAAACAATTTCTTTATGTCCTTCTTTTATTAAATGTTTGGCTTCTTTAATGACAGTTTCCTTTTTTTTACATCTAACATGACCACGTACATAAGGAATGATACAGTAAGCACAGTAGTTATCACACCCATCTTGAATTTTTATGTAAGCTCTTGTTAAATCGGAATTATTTAATACCATATCTTCAAATTCCATATCATTAATGTCATATAGTTTAGTTATTTGTTTATTTTCAAATTCTTTCAGATAAGTAACTATTTGGCTTTTATCTTTGTTACCTAAAGCAATATCGATTTCTAAATCTTTTAATTCGTCATTACGATTTTGAATTAAACAGCCTACCGCAACAATGATAGCATCAGGATTTTTTCGCTTGACACTTCTAATTAACTTACGAGATTTGCTGTCAGCTTGATTAGTAACTGTACATGTATTTATGATGCATATATCTGGGTTTTCACTTCTTTGATAACCAGCATTATCAAGTAAATCTTCCATTACTTCACTTTCGTATTCATTTACTTTACATCCTAAAGTATATATTTTGTATTTCAAGATAATTCTCCTTTCAAAAAATAAGCCTTATGGCTTATAAATTTTTTCTAAATTCTTTTAATGAGTTTAAAAATTCAGTGTTATTTTCGCTTTCATAAGCAACTTTAATTTCTTCATAAGCGTGTCTTGGTGCTTCCGGCTCTTTGACTTTTTCATAACTTTGATAGGGTTGACAAGTTGGAGCATTTTGAATACCAAAAATTGGTGAAATAATATCGGAGTTGCGGAATTTTCTTGGTTCTTCTTTTGGCTCTTTGACTTGCTCAATTTCTAATTCCATTTGAACTGGAACTTCTTTAACTGACGCTGACTCGTGAAGATAATCAGCAAGAACATCCTGGCTTGTTTTTTCTTTAACAATTGATTCTTTAACTTCAATATTTTGCATTTTTTTAGCTTCAGCTTGTTTGATTAATTCTTGATAACTAATAATTGCGTTTTCCTCTTGTTCACGTTCAAATTCTTCAATCACTTCAGGCGCAGGAGCTTTCGCTTCTAAATCAGCGCTCATTTGACTAAAAACACGTTCTAGCTCATTCTTAGCTTCTTGCTGTTCTTTAGTAACTGGTTTAATATTTTCGAAAAATTCTGGTGTCTTTTCCTCGGACTCGTCGCTATCAAAACGTTCAGTTTCCGAAATTGGTTCTACTTTATTTCCTTTATTTAAAACATAGAAAATAACAATAGCAAACAAGATAACACCAACAAGGGCTAAACCAATAAAGATAAGATCTTTATCAGCAATTTCAAATAAAATATTCATAATAATCACTCCAAATTAATACTTCCTTTTTGGGATACTATATATAGTTTATCACAACTAAATGTAGTTTTCAAAGATTTTTTAAATCTTTTGTAAATTACTTTTCCTTTGCACAAATTCTTTACACTATAAATGCTTTGTCAAGTGGTTTTAGTGTATCTTTTAAAGCCATCAGTAGTATAAGTCTTTCCATCATTAGTATGCCATAGAACTTCAACATCATACTTTTTAGCAAACCCTTTGCCATCATCTATACTCATTAAATATAAAGCGTTAGCAACTTTGTTAGCTTCATTTATATCTTTACTGATAACCGAAATTAAATTATTTTCTTTATTTTTTGAACTGGTCAAAGGATTTACCATGTAAGGTTTAAATTTGTTTGTATTTCCTTTAGTTGCCATGCTTTCACCATTCAAATAAACAATTTTAACAAGATTTCCATCTGTGTCAGTAATACTAACTTTATATTTATCATCATTATAATGATCACCAGCAATTATGTTTCCATCTTCATTTATAATATATTTGTTGATTCTATTTTCATCTAAATATTTTTTAACAATATTTGTAGCATAAGCACCAATTAATGAATCGATGCTTATATTTTTAAGAGTTTCTTTTTTGTTAAAATCTAAAGAGTTTATAGTGGTATGAAAATTATATGTTTTGTCATCTTCAATACTAGTAATTAATTCACCGGCTGTAATATCAATCAGTCCACCGGTTTCTTCGTAAGCATTCTTCCCATACTCTAGTAATTTTATTAAATCCTTGTCAGTGTTTTGGCATGGATTTTGATAGTATTTTTGATATTTTTTGTAAATGCTATCAATTTCTTTAAAAGTACTATTCATATTTTTGTTACTGTATATTTTAATAGTTATGTCTTCGCTAAAATAATTAAATGACTTTATCTGTTCATTTACTTTACTATTCAAATTAATGGCTATAAAAATAATTAGAATTATAATAATAGCTAAAATTATATAGTTTCTTTTGTCGACAATTTTCCTTACCATACTACCACCTAATTTATTATAGCAACTTTAATTTTATAAAACAATAATACATTTGTTTTGGTTACATATAAAAACTAGGATTTATCCTAGTTATTTAACCAAATCTTGCTCTAAAACTTTTTCATAGACTTTTTTTAAATCTTTGGCAATCTTCTTAATATCTTTATCTGCCGCAACTTTATATCCTTGATTAATTAAACTTGGTAGTTTTCCATTTATTATTCCTTTGATTTTTTCTTCGAATTCATCAAGATTTTTTGCTTTATAAACATTAAAACCATCGGTTAGCCATTCGTCGTAAATTGGAATATCACTAATTATTGTATCTATTTTCATAGCTAGTGCTTCTAATAATACGATACCTTCTGTTTCTTCTTTCGTTGGAAAAATATAGATATCAGCTCCACTGTATGCATCTTTTAAGTCTTCACTTAGAACGTAACCTGGAAAGTAAACATTACTTGGTTTATTTTTCATGGCTTCGCTTATTTTAGTTGGCACCAAGGCTGGATCGGTGTAGCCAAACCAAATGAATTTATATTCCGGCATTCTTTTAGCTAATTCAATAAATTCAAGAATTCCTTTTCTTTCAATATAAAGACCAACAGCCATTATTACTTTATCATCTTTTGTAAAATTATATTTCTTACGAAACCTTTCTGCACCTTCTTTTGTATGATTAAAAAATTGAAGGTCGATACCATTGGAAAGTGGAATTATTTCTTTTTTTATTCCATAATTTTCTATTAGTTTTTTTGAATATGGTGTAGGAGTTAAAATTAAATCTCCTTGGCTATAACAAACTTTTAACCATTGTTTAAATGCTGGTGCTGCACTATTAGAGAATCTAAAAGAATTTCGAAAGTCTTCTTCAGTTGAATGAGCATGAAAAATCACTTTTTTTCCTTTAGCTTTGGCCTTTCTTGCAAGAAGTAAAGCGTCAGGAAAAACTGTATTAATATGCGCAATATCATAATCATCTTTAGGGTTTGTTGTATACGGAATATGAACTAGGTTAAGGCATTTTTGTTGGTGAATGCAGGCTTTCCCTACTCCACTTTTTTCCAAATTTTTAACATTGCTTGCGTAGATTAAAACTTTCATACAATCCTCCTAACCGGTTATATTAACTAGTATAACATCTTTGCCGATTTTGTCAATTTGATTCCACTTGATGTTTATTACGCCGGCGGAAAAAAATAAGAACTTTTTTCTTTGAACAGAAAGTTCATCTATTTTCCCATCTTCGCTTATTGAAACGTCAATGATCGTTCCTATTCTTTTGCCATCAATTAAGTTTATTATATCTTTTGCCTGTAAATCAGAAAGCATCATACTACCACCTAGTTAAGTTTATTAGAAAAATCAAAAAAAATGATTAGTTAATCATTCTTTGTCTGCACTCATCAACAAATCTTTTAAAGAGTATATTATTTTTTTCTTCTAATTCAGGATGAAATTGAACACCAATTACAAAATTATTTTGATCTTGATATTCAATTCCTTCGATATATCCTTCTTTACTAATTGCGCTTACAATGAAATTTTTACTTATTTGTTTTAAAACGGAGTTGTGAATTGAAGGCTCCATTATTTCAGCTTTATTATAAATTTCAAATAATTTGGTATTAGGTTTTATATATATCATATGACTCGCTTTTGATACGCTATCATTATAAAATGTTGTCTCTAGATCATGGTTTTTAACTTCTTTTAAATATAAACCTTCATTACTCATAATTCTAAGATATGTTTCCATTATGGTTTCATAGTTAACTGTTTTATTTTGGCTTTTTATGTTATTTACTACGTAGTCATAAGCGCCTAACGCTTGAAGCCCTAAGCAAACGCCTAATAATGGTTTATTATGAGTTATGGCATAATGGATAGTTAATAGATGGTATGGTCTAATGACAGAGCCACCAGGAATTAAAAAACCATCAAATGATTGTAACTCTGATTCGTAAAAGTTACCATCGGGGAAAAGAATTCCTAAGGGCGTAGAGTTTACTTCTAATAAACGTTTAGGGTAATTACTGACAAAGTTTAAAGTATTTAAAAATGGTCTTGTTTTATTTTCACTATATGTTGGAACTATACCTATTTTTATCATATTTCACTTCCTTATTTAAGTCTACGCTTAATTTATCATTTTTTTAATGTTTTCTAAACCACTTTTTTCTAGTCTAGATATTTGGGCTTGGCTAATGCCTATTTCTTCGGCTAATTCCATTTGAGTCCGCCCAATTATGTATCTTTGGGTTAAAATATACCGTTCTTTGGTTTTTAATTTATTTAAAGCGTTGCGAAGAGATATTTTAGTATCAAGATCATAATAACCTTCGTTACTATTTAATTGATCTTCAAGGTAGATAACGTCGCCACCATCATTATAGATCGGTTCGAACATACTGATGGTTTCTTTCATGGAGTTCAAAGCGTTACTAACTTCAAATTCTGTAAGTTCCATAGCTTTGGCTATTTCGGCAATGGTTGGTTCTTTATCATATTTATTGGTAAGTTCTTCTTTTGTCCTTAAGGCTTTATATGCGGTATCTTTAATGCTTCTAGCAATTCTTACGCTATTGTTATCTCTTAAATAACGTTTAACTTCACCTAAAATCATTGGAACCGCATAGGTACTAAAACGAACTTCATGAGCTAAATCAAAGTTATCTATAGCCTTTATTAAGCCAATACAGCCTACTTGAAATAAGTCATCCATATTATCGGTACGATTGTTATATTTTTTTAAGATTGAAAGTACTAATTTAAGGTTTCCATTAATTAGTTCCTCTTTGGCGCTTAAATCACCAGATTGGTACTTTTTAAATAAATCTACTTGTTCTTCATTTGTTAAAACTTTAATATCCGCAGTATTCACGCCACAAATTTCTACTTTATGACGTGCCATAAAAAATCTCCTTTCTAATTCATATTGAACTGAAAAGAGAGATTTTATTCAATTATTTTTCTTTAATAAAACAGAACCCAAAATTATAACAATTACTAGAATGAGGAAACCGATTACATAATTTATAGTTTGAGGTCCTTGCAAACGAGCGACCACCGCTAAGATGTCTAAATCCATTTCTACTTCCTTTCTATTTGTCACGCTTTTTCATTATACACTATGCATGAAAAATTTGAAGGGTTAATTGTTAATTTTTTCCATTTTTGACACTTTGCTGACACTTTAAATAATAAGATACCAAAGAAGTCGTTACAATTAAGCAACTTAATGATAAAGTGAAGCCAGCTAATATATCACTGGTATAGTGTACACCTAAATAAATACGACTTAAACCGATGAAGAAAATTAAGAGTACTAAAACAATTGTCCATATTTTCTTATATTTGGTTTTCAATTTTGTCTGCCAAATCAAATAAATAAGCATACCATAGAAAGCAGCTGACACCATGGCGTGTCCTGATGGAAAACTATAGCCGGTTTCTTCAATAAGCATCCATTCAAATGGTCTTGGTCTTGAGAAAAAAAGTTTTAATGTTTGATTTAAAATAACAATAAAAACTAAATTACAAAGAGATAAAAGTCCATATTTTTTACTTTTAAAAATAAAAAATAAAGCAATTGATAAAAGAACAATAAAAGTTCCACTTGACAGAAATGATAAAAATTTAAATATTTCTGTTAATAAAGGATTTTCAAATTTACTGATGAAATTATAAACAGCTGTATCGAATCCGGTTAGTTCTTTTTGAAGAACTTCTCTAGTTATAAAGGCAAAAATGAAAACTAATGCTGCTAAGATTAACCATTTGCCATATTTTTTCATAAATTCTTTCATATTATCACCACTTTATCATTATATATTGATTACTGCTTTTTGACAATAAAGAAAACTATTTTTCTTTAAAAAATAGAAAAATAGACTTATTGTCTATTCTCTAAACGTTTCAATTCTTTTTGATTTGGTACTTTTTTAATGTGCTGCCCTATGATTTCAGAAATATCACTAACTGTTACGAATGATGACACGTCAGCTTCTTGAACAATATCTCTTAATTCTGGTAATTCCAATCTTGTTATAACAACATAAAGCATTACTTTTTCAGGATGTGACATTAGTCCTTCGCCATTTAAAATTGTTACGTTACGACCCATTCTTTTTAAAATTTCGGCAGATATTGTTTCTGATTTTTCAGTAATTATTGTGACGGCTTTTACTTGATCCATACCTTCAGAAACCATATCAATAATTTTAAAAGTTATGAAATATGTAAGCAGTGAATATAGTGCGCGATCTGGTCCAAAAACAAATACAGCGCAGCCATATATAAATATGTTAAAAAATAAAACTACCTGCCCAACAGATACAGAACTAGTTTTACTAACTAAGATAGCGATAATTTCTGTTCCATCTAAACATGCGCCAAATTTAATAACTAATCCCACACCAATACCTAATAATAAACCACCATAAACTGTAGCTAAAATAATATCGTCTGTGACTTCTTCTACACTATGAAAAGCATTTAATAAATAGGTAAATATGATCATTGCAAACCCAGCTTTTATAACAAACCTTTTCCCCATTTGTTTATAACCAATAATCAAAAATGGAATATTTAGGAAAAGAACAAACAAACTTAGTGACCCACCAAAAAGTTTATTTAAAATAATTGAGATTCCCGTAAGTCCACCATCAATTATTGAGTTTGGAATTAAAAATATTTCTAAAGCAGCGGCAGCCATTGAGGCTCCTATAGCAATAAAAATAAGTGAAACGATATCATGCATAATACTTTTGGCTAATTTTTTCTTAACTTTTTCCACGTTGACCACCTTTATAATAATTATAGCGAATATTTAACTATTTTGTCTATGGATACGAGAAAAAAAGTCAATTACTTGACTTTAATTCACACTATTTAGAGCGTTTTCGATTATTTTTTTATTATTTTTCAATCTTTCGTCATCTGGATCCATTTCGATAGCTATGTCTAGATAGTATATGGCCTCAGCAAGTTTATTTTCATTAAATTTACAAATTGATAATAAATCATAGATGGTACTATCATAACAGAATGGTTCATTGATGTAATTTTTATATTTTCCTTTAATGTTAAGTGCAATAGATAAATTTTTATCGGCCTCTTCAAAGTTGTCATTATTATATTCTAATATAGCACTTTCAACATACGGTTCTCTTAGATATGGAGTTTCGTTTTTTGCTTTTTCAAGCCAAAGTTTTGCTTCATCTAATCTGCCTAAATTACGGTATGAACGTGCGATAAAACGCATCGAGGCTGAACGTTCATCTTTCCAAGTAGCACTTTCTAAATTTAAATGTTTTATTAATGTATCTATGCATTTCTCATACATTTCGTGATACATATACTCACGACCTAAATAATGCATATTTCGATCATCTGTGGGATCTTCTTCTACGGAAAGTTCTAGAAGTGGTAAATAAGAACCCCGAGATTTTGTGTTGTCTGGATAATGATTAACAGTAATCTCATCAGTAGTTATGAAATTTTCAGTTTCATCATATGATAGAATTTCATGAACTGGGTGAGTCCATTTATATCCACTTTTTTTATGTATTTTGTCACTATAAAAATTAACAGCTGGATTCCCATATTCATCGAAACTCCAATTGTAATTATATCTCAATCTCGTGATATTATCATTCCATATTTCTTCTAATTTTTGACGCCATCCATCTTCAATCACTTCATCTAAATCTAAACAAATACAGATGTCTGCATCTTCAGGAACCATTTTTAATGATTCGTTTCTAGCAACATCAAAACGCCATGGTTTGATTTTTTTTACTTTAACTATAGCTCCCCTATCTTTTAATTTTTGAACTGTATTATCAGTTGAACCAGTGTCTAAAACATAGACTGCATCCGCAGCTTCTAGTGAATCCATCCATCTATCAACAAATTTTTCTTCGTTTTTGGATATAGCGTAAACATAAATTTTATTTTTCATCATTTTATGCTCCTATGATCCAGCTGGCCCTGTTGGTCCGGTTGGTCCTGTTGCTCCGGTTGGTCCGGTTGGTCCTGTTGGTCCTGCGACTGTACTTGCTGCTCCGGTTGGTCCAGTTGGCCCTGTTGGTCCTGCGACTGTACTTGCTGCTCCGGTTGGTCCAGTTGGCCCTGCTGGTAGTGTTAAATCTAACACAAAATTAGGCGCAGTTCCTGTAATTAATGCAGTCGCATTTGTTCCTGGTGCTCCTGTAGTTACAGTTCCAATTGTCAAATTAGGCGCGGCTCCTGTTGCTCCAGTTGGCCCCGTTGCCCCTGTTGGTCCAGTTGGCCCTGTTGGTCCTGTCGCTCCAGTTGGTCCGGTTGGTCCAGTTGGTCCTGTCGCTCCAGTTGGTCCGGTTGCTCCGGTTGCTCCGGTTGGCCCTGCTGGTATAGTGAAATTCAATACTGCATTAGTATTAGTTCCACTATTAGTTACTAATGCTGGAGTACCTGCTGCCCCTGTTGTAGTTGTTCCAATGGTAACTGTTGTTGGCCCTGCAGGTCCAGTTGGACCGGTTGGCCCACGCATTCCTTGGCAGAAGATTGGTTTACAACATTGATCTTCTTGAATCTTTCTCATTGCTCGTTCGTAATTATTCATCTCTATCTCCTTTCTAAATTATTTTATGAAAACAAGTATAAATGATTAATTACTTTTGCCGTGATATAGAAAAAAAGACCCATTTTGACATTATTTATCTAATGTTTTTAGCCTTTTTATAACTTTTTTCTCTATTCTTGAAATATATGATTGACTTATTCCTAATAAAGTAGCAACATCTTTCTGAGTCATTTCGTCTTTTCCATATAGTCCATATCTTAAAATCATAATTTTTTTATCTCGGTCATTTAATCTATCTATTTCTTTATATAACATTTTCTTTTCTATTTCTTTTTCTAGTCCTTTAGTAACTATATCAGAATCGGTTCCTAAAATATCTTCAAGATGAAGTTCATTTCCTTCTGAATCATAACTTAGGTTATCTTCAAAACTAATTTCGCCTCGTCTTTTTTTGTTTTTGCGCAGAAACATTAAAATTTCGTTATCGATACATCTTGATGCATAAGTCGCTAATTTAATATTCTTATCAAGTTTATAAGTATTTACACCCTTAATTAATCCAACACTGCCTATACTTACTAAATCTTCTAGATCTACCCCAGTATTTTCATATTTTTTTGATAAAAAAACTACTAGTCTTAAATTGTGCTCAATCAATTTTGCTCTAGCAAATTCATCGCCCTCCATTGATCTTTTAACATATTCAATTTCATCTTCTTTAGTAAGCGGTTCAGGTAATTTGTCACTACTACCAATGAAAAAGACATTTTCTTTTTCAAAAAAAATTCTAAATATTGTTTTAATTTTTTCTATCATGTTTTTCCCTCCATTTTGCTATTTAAAAGTACATCAACACCACTGATATTCATGTTTTCGCTAAAACCTAAAAGTACTTCAAAACTACCTAAATTAGGAATGTCGGCTGTAGTTTCAATGCATTCTAACAATCCACTACCACCAATGACAGTATAAGGAACCAAAACTTTCTTTTTTCTAGAGGTATATGGAATATTTGTTAAAATCACTGGCTTTCCCTTATGAGTCAAGGTATTACCAGTATCTAAATATCCATTTAAATTTAAAATTTTTCTACCAATTTTAATATTTACCTTATAATAATTCTTAGTTTTCTTCTGATAAAACCTAACTTGCCTTATATAAATATATAGAATTATCGGAGAAATTATGAGTAGAAATATCACATTTACACTTAATCCACTATTATAAAAAATTAACCCATCATGTTTATATGAAAATTCAATGTTAATCATATAAAGAAAACCACCTAATAAAATACTAACTAAGTAAAAAGTTAAAATATTAATTAAAGTATATTTTAAATCTTTATAACAAAAAGTAAAAAGGTTCATTAGAATACTAAGATAAATTTTTATTAGAAAAAGCTGAATAGAATTGATAGAGAAAAAAAGAACTAATATACTTAGACTTCCTATAAAAGCTCCAATAACGACGTTGAAAATTTTAATATTTCTTTTAAGAACAATAGCGGTTGTTAAAAGTAAAAGAAAATCAAAAGCAAAATTAATAAACAATACGCCATCAATATATACTGTCATTTTGGTCACCATAATCATTATAAATTTTGTAGTTAAAATATTTTGTCATTTTACGCAAAATAAAAAAGTAATTAACATTACCTTTTATTTATTTAGTGATCCAACATTATTTTTAATTTGGCTTAGTATACACTTTTTTTGAAAGAAAAAGCAAATAGACGGATTTATTTTCCGTCTATTATTTCTTTTATTTTATGGTAAATATCGTCAATAGAACATTCTATATCTATTTTTCCATCTCTGGTTTTAAGTTCAACAATACCATCACTCACTTTTTTACCAATGGTAATTTTAATTGGCAACCCAATTAAATCCATATCGTTGAACTTAACCCCTGGTCTTTCTTCTCTATTATCTAATAAGGTATCAATTCCTTGGTTATTTAATTCATCATAAATTTTATTAGCAATTTTATTCATTGTTTCATCTTTTGAATTTATTAAAACAATGCCAACTTTAAATGGCGCTATTTCTAGTGGCCAAATGATGCCTTTTTCATCGTTATGTTGTTCTACCACAGCGGCAACACATCTTGCCGTTCCAATACCATAACACCCCATATCAACAGGCTTTTGTTCATTTTTTTCATCTAAATAGTATAATCCTAAACTTTCTGAATATTTAGTTCCTAGTTTAAAAATATTACCAATTTCGATACCTTTTTTGAAATAAATATTACCACCACAATTTGGACAGGTATCTCCTTCTTCAATATTAATAATATCACCAGTTTTATAAATTTCAAAGTCTTTTAAATTGACGTTGATATAGTGATAATCCGTTTTATTAGCACCAACAACGAAATTACTCATGGTACTTACTTCGTTATCGATAACAATTTTTGCTTTAATATTTAGTGGCCCTAATGAACCGAAGGAAGCGTCTGTTACTGTTTGTAACTCTTCTTCGGTTGCCATTTCTACTTC
Source organism: uncultured bacterium (assembly GCA_959020415.1). GTDB lineage: Bacteria > Bacillota_I > Bacilli_A > RF39 > UBA660 > Coprosoma. The sequence continues at coordinate 15,521 of CAUERX010000010.1, forward strand.
TTTAGCATTTAGTAATTTACGTAATTTGGTATCGTTTAATTCACGATTACCTTTAACAAGCGCGAAAACTATTTCACCATCTACATTACAAACTAAGGTTTTAACAGTTTTATCTATACTGATATTTAACATTTCTACTATATCATTAATAGTATGCACACCTGGAGTATGAACTAGTTCCATGGTTTTTTCTTTTTCTTTTTCAAAGATTTGACCTTTTACTTCAGCTATTTCAATATTTGAAGAAAAATCACATTTATCACAAAGAACTAAAACATCCTCGCCGATTTCAGAAACTGCTTGGTATTCTTCTGACAATAATCCACCCATAGCGCCAGTATCGGCTTTAACAACACGGTAATCGATGCCCATACGATCAAAAATATTATTATATGCTTTAGCCATTTTTGCGTATGCTATATCGGTATGGGCTTCATCAATATCAAAACTATAAGCATCTTTCATGGTGAACTCTCTAGTTCTAATTAAACCATACCTTGGTCTTGCTTCATCACGGTATTTATTTCCTATTTGATATAAATTAAATGGCATATCTCTATATGATTTAATTTTTTCTTTAGCAGCCATAACAAACAATTCTTCATGGGTTGGACCTAAAATATAATCCCTTTCATAACGATCTTGCAAACTAAACATGTCATTACCAAAAGCATGACGACGTCCAGATTTTTCAAAAATTTCACCAGCTATTAATAAAGGCATTGTTACCTCGTTCGCACCAGCTTTATTCATTTCATCTCTAATGATATTTTCAACATTTTGTTTTACTTTTAGTCCTAGCGGCAAGAACATATAAATCCCACTTGAGGTTTTCTTAACCATACCACTTCTTACTAATAGATTCCCACTTGTTGAGTCTTCATCTTTAATGTCATCCCTAACGGTATAGAAAAAACTTGATTTTAATTTCATAACTATCTCCTCCTTTAATAATATATATTTTGAAACAAAAAAAGAATGGTATTTTAAGGAGTGCATAAGCACGGTACCATCCTTTGTTTAACTTAATTTAGATAACGGCTATTAACCGGAAATGTTTACATTCCACTTAGAAGGTAGGAATTAAATAATATCATAACTTGTTCTCACTATCCAAGCTCACTTTTTATGAGGGATTAATTAATATTCCTTCGTCATCGATTTATGTTTTCATATTAACATATTATTTTTAATTTGTCAAAAGTTTTTTATATTATATGTTATTGGAATTACTTTAGTTTATAATTAAGTATATATTTGTTAATTCATCGATGTTTTTTTGTGCTGAAAATATATTATGAAAATTAAATTTACTACTTAAAAAACTGCTTTGCAGCAGTTTTAATTACAATATAATCATAGCGACAGTAAGGATAACTATATTACATAAAGCAATTGTAAGAACTACTTTCAAGGCCCATTTGAACCAAGTTGTATATTCAACTTTTGCTAAAGCAAGTCCTCCCATGATAGCACCACAAGTTGGAGTAATTAAATTAACTAATCCGTTAGCGGCCACCATTGTCATAACAGTTCCTTCAACACTATAACCAATATTAAAAGCAAGTGGCCCCGTGATTGGAGTTGATAATGTTGCTAGTCCTGAAGATGATGGTACTAAAATTGATAAGAACACATGTAATAAATAGTTAAGTGGTCCAAAGATAACAGCTGGAAGATTTTGTAAAGCTTCTGAAGCATTGTAGATAATATAATTATCTAAATGAGTTGTTGTCATTAGAACACTTGCACCTCTAGCAATAGCAATAATTAACATAACACCAATCATATCACTAGCGCCTTTGATAAAAGTATCAACGATGTCTTTTTCTTTCATGCAGTTAATAACACCAATTATAATTCCCATGATTAAGAACCATAATGCTGATTCATAGAAATACCAATTTCCTAATGAAGATCCAGTCAACCAACCAGTAAAACCTTCAAAGAAACTAATATTGAATTCACCCCAAGGGATAAATCCGATAATCATAATAACAAAGGTTAAAGCAAATAAAATTAAAGTGATTTTTTGTTTACCATTTAATTTAGCTTTTTCTTTGCTGTCTTCATCAGCAGTTCCATATGTTTCTTCCATCGCTTTTTGTTCTTGTAATGATAGGAAGGTTGAGCCTTTATTTTTCTTAACCTTTTTGGCATAACGCATTACGAAAAATATTGAAATTCCTAATGTTGTTAGCCATAAAATTGCACCAAGACCAATAATAAGTCCTTGGTTAACAGCTACGCCTTCTGGAAGTGCAGAAACGGCAGCTCCTACAGCAAATGGGTTAATAGTTGAACCTAAAACACCACTACCTGCTCCTAGCAAGACGATCGCTGAAGCGACAATTGTATCCATACCAGCGGCAACCATTGCAACAGCAAGTAAGGCATAGAAACCAACTGTTTCTTCAAGCATTCCGTAGGTTGTTCCACCTATAGAAAAGATGAACATAAGGATTGGAATTAAAATTAATTCGCGTCCTTTTAGCTTATTAACAAGAACAGCAATTCCTGTTTCTAAAGCTTTTGTTGAATTGACAATAGCTAAGAAACCACCTAAGATTAGGATGAATATTCCAACGTCGACAGCATCAGCAAATCCTAATATTGGTGACATTAGGGTATCTGATAAAGATGCGCCAACTACACCACTGCCATCAACTAACTTATCACCAACAAACTCAGCTGCTGGCAAAAAGTGTGAGACAATTGCAAGGATGAAGATTAATATAAAGATAATTGTAAATGCGGATAATGAGACTTTAAATCTCTTTTTCTTTTGACCTTCTTCTTTAGTCATTTTGTCCTCCCTCTTTGACAATCACAGTTCCAGCGCCTGTGGCAAGTGCTTCTTTAGCATTTTCAAGTGAAGTAATGATGGCTTGTCCGTTACTATTTTTTACAAAATCTAAACAAGCTTCAACTTTTGGAAGCATGCTACCTTTAGCGAATTCACCTCTTTCGATGTAATTTTCAGCTTCACTGATAGTCATTTTATCAATGAATCTTTGATTTGTTGTGTTAAAACCTAAAGCTACTTTATCAACTGCTGTCAAAATAAGTAAGATATCAGCTTGGATTATAGACGCTAATTTAGCACTAGTTCTGTCTTTATCGATTACTGCATCGATTCCTCTATAACCATTAGTTTCCTCATCTTTGACAACTGGTATTCCCCCGCCGCCACAGGCGATTACGATGTTGCCATTTTGATATAGGCTACTAATAGTAGACGATTCTAATATTTGAAGTGGTACTGGTGAAGCAATAACTCTACGGTAGCCTCGTCCAGAATCTTCCTTAACAGTATACCCTTCCTCGATTAATTTATCGGCTTCTTCTTTGGTATAAAAAGCGCCGATTGGTTTGGTTGGATTTTGGAAGGCTGGATCATTCTTATCCACTTCAACTTCGGTTACAATTGTTACGCAACCACGGCTTAAACCACGTCTTTTCAGTTCAGCCCGCAATGATTGCTGCAAATGATAACCTATATATCCTTGGCTCATAGCACCACATTCGGCAAAAGGCATTGCTGGAGAATTATCTACTTTGTGTGACGTCTCCATTGCTAAATTAATCATGCCAACTTGCGGGCCATTACCATGGGTTACAATAACATCATTTCCTTCTTCTACTAAATCGATAATATGTTTTGATGTAATTTTAACAAGTTCTAATTGTTCACTAGGAGTTTTGCCTAAAGCATTACCTCCTAGTGCAACGACAATGCGTTTTCCCATTATCTTAAAGTCTCATACATTACGGCTTTAATTGTGTGAAGTCTATTTTCAGCTTCTTCAAATACTTTAGATTGTTCTGATTCGAAAACTTCATCAGTAACTTCCATCTCTTTAAGACCGTATTTTTCATATATTTCTTTACCGATTTTAGTGTCTATATTATGAAAAGATGGTAAGCAATGTAAGAAGATAGCGTCTTCACTAGCGTTTTCCATAAGGGTTTTATTTACTTGGTATGGTTTTAAAAGATTAATTCTTTCACCCCATAGTTCCATTGGTTCACCCATTGATACCCAAACATCAGTATACAAAACGTGAGCACCTTTAGTTCCTCCCATAACATTTTCTGTTAAAGTAATTGTACATCCATTTTCTTCAGCTATTTGTTTGCAGGTGTTTACAAGTTCTTCTTCTGGAAATAATTCCTTAGGAGCGCAGCAAGTAAAATTAAGTCCTAATTTAGCACAAGCTACCATTAATGAATTACCAACATTATTTCTAGCATCACCTAGGTAAACAAAATTCAAGCCTTTTAAAGTACCAAATTGTTCTTTAATAGTTAACATATCAGCTAACATTTGAGTTGGATGGAATTTGTTAGTTAATCCATTCCAAACAGGAACAGTAGCATATTTTGCTAGTTCTTCAACAACTTCTTGACCAAAGCCGCGATATTCAATACCATCATACATAGTAGTTAAAACTCTAGCGGTATCAGCAATAGTTTCCTTTTTACCCATTTGGGAACCAGTAGGTCCTAAATAAGTAACGCCCATACCTAAATCCATTGCTCCAACTTCAAAAGCACATCTTGTTCTAGTTGAATCTTTTTCAAAAATTAAAGCAATGTTTTTACCTTTTAGGTATTCGTGAGCTTCACCATTTCTCTTTTTTGCTTTTAAATCAGCGGATACTTCAATTAGATATTCGATTTCTTCAGATGTAAAATCTAATAATTTTAGAAAATCTCTTCCTCTTAAATCCATTATATATCCTCCCTTACTAATGGCATGCTCATACATCTTGGACCACCACGTCCTCTTGATATTTCAGCGCCATGTATTTCTAAAACTTTTAATCCATGTTTGCGAAGTACTTCGTTAGTTACATTATTACGGTCATAAACAACAACAACGCCTGGAGCAATACATAAAGTATTAGAGCCATCATTCCACTGTTCTCTTTCGGCAGCAACTTTGTCTCCGCCAGCGCATGGAATTAATGTCACTTCCCTTCCGACATATTTACTTAAAATATTTTCTAAGGAATCATTTATTTCAACAACGTTTAAGTCTTCATACGTTGTTGGATCATCGCCTTCAGTAATTTCGAATACTTGAAGGGTTTCCATAATTCCTGGATGATAAGTAAATTTATCATAATCAATTTGCGTAAATACTGTATCTAAGTGCATGAAAGCACGGCTATTTGGTATATTAAAAGCTAAAACTGTATCAATTTTACAATCTTTGTCTTTGAAGAAGTTCTTAGCCATTTGGTCAATCGCTTCTGCTTGAGTTCTTTGAGAAATACCAATTGCTACTGTATGTTCATTAATATTTAATACGTCTCCACCTTCGGTATGATAAGGGTTATAACGATCGTAGTATAGATCGGTTCCCTTATATTCTGGGTGGAATTTAAAGATATACTCAGCATAGATTGTTTCTCTATTTCTTGTCACTGAATACATTTTATTTAAATTAATTCCTTCACCAACACTAGCAAAGTTATCTCTAGTAAAATATAAATTTGGCATTGGATCAGCAATAAACTTATCTGGAGCATCGATTAAATCAACTAAAGATTTCTCAACTTCTCTTTGTTCTAAAGGTAAATCACTGATTTGAATACCCTCCATTGTTTTTAATACTAATTCTTTACTGTCTTTAATTGTATCTAAGTAATCGAAAACCAACTTTTGATATTTCTTAGTACGAATACCAGCTTCATCGATGAATTGATAGATGAATTTTTCACGGATGTCTTCACCTAGACTTATAACTTCAGACATTAGATCTTCAAGATAAACAACTTCAATACCATTATTTCTTAAAGTTTCAGCAAATGCATCGTGTTCTTTAATGGCATCTGGCAAATATGGAATATCGTCGAATAATAGACGTTCCAATGTGTCCGGGGTTAAATTTAATAGTTCTTTCCCTGGACGATGAAGTAATACTTTTTTTAGTGGGCCAATCTCACTAGTTACATGAATGTTTGACATAACTTCCTCCTTCGTTTGAATAACCATGTGGATTTTAGGTTGATTTTCCCCTATTATCCTACCTTCTTATTATGATTATCATTATCTTCACTATACCAAAAAATAAAAAAAGAGTAAAGCTTTTATGTCAAATTAGGTCACTATTTGACGCCTTTATTTAAAAAAGTCTAATAGGTTTTTTACTTTTCATTTTTGCTTTACTATAATTATGATTGTTTAGTTTTTCGTACTTTTTATTTAGTTCTTCTTCTAGTTCTTCCTAGCTTCTTTAAACTGCTATTTAATTTTGGATTATTACTATATTTATTTTTTATAGATATTTTTGCATTGGGGCGGTTTCAATATTTTTAGCTATAACATTTTCCAAAGAAGCTAAAGTCTTTTTTCGACTTAACAAGGTTAAAAAATGAACTTTATGATAACTAAAATTAGTCCCATTTACTAAGTTAACTGAACTTACTAAATTATTGTTTAAAATAGAAGAATTATATAGGTCTTGGACTTCTTTTCTCTTAAATAATTTAAATGGTAATAACCTGGCTTTTAAATTTGGCTTTTTATTAAGCAAATATTCAACCTTATCTGGTATATTATCTTTTTTTCAGATATTTTTTTCTTCTCTATGGCGTCTTTCCCAAGATCTTTTGAGAGATGAATAGCTTCATTTAAATAAACTTGAGGCACTACATATTTAGTTTTTGGGACTACTTTTGGTTCTAATACGATTGATGGGCTACTTTTTTGAATACTAAAATTAAGTGATTGGCACGCTTTTAATTCTTGGTTTCGGCTCTTTCTAATCAGGTGCGTAGCCATAGCTGGCGGGATGATAGCAACTAATGGAGCGACTTTTTGAAGCGCTGTTTTTTTAGTTACTAATGGCTCTTGTTTTTGTTTGACTTGACCTGTTTGATATTGTGGATATCTAGTTAAAATTAGTTTGCTTTCATGGCTAGTTTTTTTGAATCTTTTAATGTTTTTTTTATTGGCTCGTTAGGTTTTATAGTTGGTGTTTGTAATTTAATCTTGCATTTTAGTGGTGTTATCCCTTTTTGGGTTTTAACAATATGCGATTTATTTAAAACTAGCTTTTCTGGTAAAGTTTTTCTTATAGAAGGTGCGATTTTTAATTCATTTAACCTTTTTTCAATTTTTTGCTTATAAAATGGATATAGCTCTAGTGGCTGCTTTTTTAGTGTTTCATTGTAATTAATGATTTCGTCTTTGTTAATTTTGAGTTGTTTTTTTATAGTTTTTTGTGTACCCTCGTCTTCGTCTTTGTTACTTAAAAAAAAAACCAAAAAAAGTTATAATCATTGAGATTATAAACTTAAAGAAATGTCTTATTTTACTGAAAATAGATTCAAGCATATATATTCCCCACTTCTTATTTAATATATCAATTTTAATGAAAGAAGTAAAGAAATTTTATATTTTTTTTGTAGTATCTTCGATTTTAATTGGGTAAACACTTGGTCCTTCGATTAAATTGCCATCAATATCAAATCTGGATCCATGACAAGGACAATCCCATGTCTTATCAGCATTATTAAAAACTAGGCTGCACTTTAAATGAGGACAGATGTTTTTAACGACATGTTTGCCTCCTTTTTCATCAATATATACACCACATTTTACACCGTTTATATTTGTAATATACGCATTATCCATTTGAGGTTTTAATATTTTGGTTCCGATATAGGTTTTACCTATTTTAAAATTATTTACTAAATTATTTAAAACTTTCTCAAAGGTAAGGGGTCTTTCTGGATTAAAAAGTCCGATATATTTGTTTTTTCTATTTAATGCAATGTCAGCTAATATCTCGCCGGCTAAAATTCCATTGGTCATTCCCCACTTATTGAAGCCTGTAGCTATTAATAAATTTGGGTGTTTTTTATTTAGTTTTCCAATCATTGGCAGATAGTCAGCAGTCATAACATCGTGGACTTGCCAAGCATATTCAATTTTGTTTTGAAAATGATTGTTATAAAAATTTAAAAGGCGGTCTTCTTCTTTTTTATAGTCTAGTTTATCGGCTAAACCATGAGAGTACCCACCTAATATTAAATAGTCATTATAATACCTAATTGAATATGTTGGGTTATCGATATTTATAGCACTAAAATCTTGGTTTTCGGCTTTAGCCGCTAAAGCATATGAACGTTCTTGATGAAGTTTTAAAGGCATAAGCCCTGGGATGACAAAAAATGGATAATGGGTACAAATGATTAATTTTGTGGTTTTGATATTTCCATTTTTGGTTTTTATTAAATATTTATTATCTTCAATATCTAAATCTATGGCAGTTGTATTTTCATAAATTTTAATACCATTTTCTAAAACTATATCTTTAATATGCATTAAAAATTTAAGTGGATGGTAAGTTGCCGTGTTTTTAGCGTACAATGCATCTTCACACGGAAAATTTATTGGTAAACTTTTTTTATCATAATATGGAATTTCAGCTCTTCCAAAAAAATCTCTTTCTTTATTTAATAGTTTTGCTTTTTCAGTTTCAAAAATATAAGAATCAACTTTTTGAAAGTTACAGTCTATTTGATGTTTTTCAATTATTTCTTCGGCTTTTTTTAATAGCGTATCTTTGGGAATCTAAATATTTTTTAGATACAGTAAAATCATACATATTTTCAATTTTTGAATAGATATCACCTTGCATATAAGTTAATTTACCTGTTGTTTTTGAGGTAACACCATAACCTACTTTATCTTTGTCAATTAAAACTATATTATAATTTTCATCTTTTAAGTGGTAGGCTGTCATTAATCCGGCTATCCCTCCACCTACTATTAAAACGTCAACGTCAAGATCTTCATTTAAGCTAGAACATGGTTTGGTTGTAATACCTTCAGTCCATATAGTTTTTTGTTTCATTTTATCACCTACTATGTTATGGACAAATTAATTGATTTTTATACACGATGTGTTATAATTATTTTATTAGGGAGGTTTTAAAATGGAAAATTATGGAAAATTATGAAAAATTAAAAAAGGATTATATTAAAAAGAGCATTAAATGTAATCCAGAATATCAAGTTTTAGAACAAGAAATTGATAAAATTAATAACAAAATTCAGGCAACTCCGAAATGGATTTATGCTTTTATGGGAATTGCACTTACAGGGGATATCTTTGATATCTGGTCTTTAGCGCTAATTGCGACATTGTTTAATGCAAACCCAATTTCTTCTTCATTAGCCACAGCATCTTTGATAACTCTTGGTGCATCATCAGTCATGCTTTTTATGACGAGCGAAGTTAATCGGAGGAGGGTCAAGCGTTGCGGGCACAGCTTATATCTTATAGAGGCGATCAAAAAAATATAAAAAACGAATTAGCAAGTGAGTTTAATATCCAAAATCAACCACAATTAATTGCAGAAGCTACCACCTATATGAAAAATGGGCAGGAGGAACAGTTGAAGTCTATTTTACCTTTATTGGACAAGGCTACTTTATTAAATTATAGCGTTGCTTCACAGATATTAGACTGCTCGGAAAACACCTGTTTTATTGATGATTCAAGTTTAGAGCAATCAACTTTGGATGATGCTGAAAAAACTGGCCAAACTGTATCTTCGCCCTTTACTGTAAATAATGGCGAACATGGCTCTTTACAAATTAAACCAGGTAATCCATTTCAAACAAAAAAGTCCGGTATGTGAAGTAAACCCTAAATAGTTCACAACAATAAAAAGGCCTTTTAAAAGGGAATAGTTTTATAGCTATTTCCTATCTTTTGCCTTTAAACGAATTGTGTTATAAAATAATATCCAGTCTTCTAGAAGTTTTTGATATTCATGTAAAACATAATATTGTAGATAAATATAATTTTTGATCTTTATATATTAAATAAGTTATATCGGTTGCCCATTTTTGATTTGGTTTTTCTGCTTTAAAATGTCTATTTGATATCTTTGGCTTTACATTTTCTTCTTTTTTTCTATCCTTTTTATAATTATCATCTTTTGTTATGTCAATATGTTTATTTATTTTATAAACCCATGTCTTTACAGTTTTTAATGGTATATTATACTTTTTTGATAAATAATTTGATGTCCCTTGATTATTCAAATATTTATTATTTTTTTATCTTTTTTTAGCCATAAAAATAACATCTCACTTCCTTGAGATGTTATCTTAAATTAAAAGTCTTTTTTATAAAGTGTCCTTTTTGGGATTTACTTCAAATAAGGACTTTTTAATTGTCATATTTTGATTTAAGTTCTTTATTAATCCAGTTCATATTATAAGTGATAAAATCATCTTGCTTTTTCATTGCATCTTCGTATTCTTCGGTAAAATACGGAATACTTTTAAACTTTTCAAGCATTTCTGCTGGCGATCCTTTATAATTTTTACCATCTACATTTACTTCTAATTGATCATCTATTCTAGTTAGTCTTGGATATTTAGGATTATCTTTATTTTCTTCTCTTATTTCAGCAAGTCTTACTGAAACATCTTTGGCTTTTAATCCCATTAGCCGGCCTGAACTCCATTTGGAACTTCTTCTTCTGGAATGGCAAGAACTGGATTAATTCCGTCATTATATCCTAAATCATAAATCATACCTTCAGACATTTCACCAGCCATTTTTCTTGGTTCTAAATTGACGACGAAAAGGGCTTGTTTTCCTTCTAGTTCTTTTATATTTTCTCTTTCAGGTTTCATTCCTGATAAAATATTTCTTTGAAAATCTCCAAAGTCAACAGTCATTCTAACTAATTTTCTTGAATTTTCAACATCTTCAGCTTTTAAGATCTTTCCGACTCTGATATCAATTTTTTCTAAATCATCAATTGTGATATTTGGTTTTACTTTTTGCACTATTTTCCCTCCTTTAAAAAATACTTTTTATAAATATTTAGCTGATCGTCAAGTTCATAAACATATGGAATTCCTGTTGCAATTTCAAGATTTAAAACTTCTTCATCAGTTAAATGTTCAATATATTTTATTAAAGCTCGCAAGCTATTTCCGTGCGCTACTATTAAAATATTCTTACCACTTAATAATTCAGGAACAATATTATTATTAAAATAGTCAGCAGTTCGTTCTAAAGTGTCTTTTAAACTTTCGGCTAATGGAAGATTATCATCTGTTATATTCTGATATTTTAAATCATTGCGCGGGTTCCTTGGATCATTAATTGCTAGTAAAGGTGGCTTTACATCATAGCTTCTACGCCATATATGGACTTGCTCTTTACCTTTTTCCAATGCGACCTCTTCGTGTCTTCGTCCCTGTAAAGCTCCATAATGGCGTTCATTAAGATGCCAGTCATAAATAATTGGAATGTCTATATTCATTTCATCAAGAACATAGTTTAATGTATCAATGGCCCTTTTTAAAACAGAAGTATAAGCTAAATCAAATTCAAAGTAATTGTTTTTCATTATAATACCGGCTTGTTTAGCTTCATTAATTCCCTTTTCTGTTAAGGGGACATCTGTCCAACCGCAAAAGCGCTTTTCTAAATTATATGTACTTTGTCCATGTCTAAGTAATACAAGCTTCATATACTCCTCCGATCATTATAATTATAGCATTTTGAGTTAATTATGGCAATTATTGGCGTTTTATTTTTAATTATTTTCTAACTTTTATAATATCATCGTCTTCTAACTCACCAATTAATAATGAAGACTTGGGATTATGATTTTTTATATTGTTTTTAACATTTTTTTCGTCGTAGTTTGCATAACAATATTTACATAAATGAGGACATGTATTATATACCCCGATGTCAACCATTTCAATACAATTACATTTACGAGCATTCCATTTTTTAAATTTTGTTTTTCCAGTTAGCTTTTGGGCTATTTCCTTGGTTAGGCATTCTTGTTTAATAAATCCAAACTCTGTTAAATCGTTTTCTTCAAAACACGTTTGAACAGTTATTCCATGAGCTTTAGCGGTTTTACTGAAATTAATACCTATTTGTTCATAATCTTCTTCAGTAAATGTTTTGATATTTAGGGTATTCATATTTAGGCGGACGTTTTTATAATCATCGACGAAAGAGACAATTATATGTTTAACAAAGCCATCTAATAATTCACAAAGATGTTTAAATGTTTTTATGTGGTAATTAAGGTTGTAGTTACTATTTAATAATATTGGATCGTATCTTACATATAAATTGTCACTACCGATTATTGTTGATATTTTTTTAATGGCTTCGATGATTTTTCCTTTTGGGGGAACGTTTGGCTCGATATCTTTTTTATAAGAGGTTAAAGTTACATGAAAAAGAATTGGCTTTTTTATTTCGGTTAAATATTTAATAATGGGTATGGGGTTTTTGGTACAAAATACTATTGCATCTACATCATTAAAATATATTCTACTTACTTGTTTTGGATAAAAGGGGTTTCTAACGTCAATAAAACCTTCTTTATACCTATTAATAAACCAATTGGAATAAAAGGCAACAATATCAGTTCGTCCACTAACATTTAAGATCATGTTTTATCCTCAAAAGACTTTGTTTTGTTATTTATTGCTTTTGTGTAATTACTATCGATATTATATTTTTTTTGCAGTTTCCAAATTTTTTCATATATTGCCCTTTTATACTCTTTTAAATTAGCGCCATGATATAAAGGATACAATTTTTTATAAATATCTAAATTATAGGTCTTTAAAAAGTTTAAAAAGCAGGGCTTGGTTTTTCCTCTTAAATAAAGAGTTCCTGGCAGGACATAGTCAGCATTAATTTTTTTTGCTGTCCGGTAAATGGCATTTAAACTATTATAGTCATCAGTTAAATATGGAATTATAGGCATAAGGTGAACACCAACAACAGCATTTGTTTTGTTTTTTATTTCTGCTAAAGTTTTAAATCGTTCGATACTGCTTGAAGCATTAGGTTCTAATTTTTGTCTTAATTTTTCGTCAGCAGTGGTAATTGTACAAGCAATGTTGACGGTGGTAATTTGGGATAGTTCGTTAATTAAATCAATATCTCTTAAAATTAATTTAGATTTTGTTGATATAATAATTGGAGTTTTATATTTAATCATCAATTTTAAAACTTCTGGCATGATTTTCATTTCTTTTTCGATTGCTTGATAAGAATCGGTAATGCCGCCAATGTTTACGACTTCCCTTTTCCACTTTGGGGATGATAATTCTTTTTCTAGGTATTCTAAAATGTTTTTTTTATAATAAATAGTTTGAAAGTAAGCATCGTCATTTAAATAATCATGGGTATACATGGCAAAACAATATTGACATGCGTGCTCACAACCACGGTAAATATTTAAATCCCATTTGTAAGGAAATCTTCCTTTAACTTTATGCATAGCAGTCTTGGCACTAAATTCTTTATATTCCATATTTATCACCATACACATTATATCCAAACTATTGTTCGCTGTCAATGGTTTGCAATTACTAATATTAAAAAAAGATACTAATGATTAGTACCTTTTACCATAGCCAATTGTAATCCATTATTAGCTTGGGTAGCGAAAGATTTATATTTTTTTGGTTGTGCATCTTTTATATTACTAGTTTGAAGCATTCTTAATGAGGAATATTGATCAAAATATTCTATTATACATGGTGCATTATTTTGTCCACTATGATCAACAAAATAATTAACAAAATCACTACTATTTTGGTCTAAATCACTATGACTATAAAGCATAGGGAAATTTAAATTACGACCAAATTCCAAAGCAAATAATAGTCCTCTTCTAGGACCGATAATTGATCCACCATTATCGATTATTTTTGCCATAACACTATCTAATATTCCATTATAAACGTCTAATTCATATTGATAATGAGCTGAAAAGAAAAGAATTTCAGAGTTGTCGATTTTTCGATCTTGCGCTGTTTTTGGGTACGTTATAAATATTCCTTTATTTTTAAAGAGTTCATTTGCTTCTATTAAGTACATCCCTATTAATCTTTGGTTGTTAATAATTCCTCTTTTGTCTTCGGGAACAAGACTTTGGATATCTCCTTCAATACCTATTATTTTCCCTTCATTATCAACACAAAAATAATCTTTGCCATAATTATCAAAATGAACGTTTTTTTGGTGTGTTGGTACTTTTAATAGTTCCCTTTCTTTTGGCAATAGTGATTTATAAAATTGTTCTATCGACATTAATTCTTCCCCTGGAGCTGTCCCATCTTTATCTTTGCGACCTCCGTAGCATGGAATAAGTTCAGCTATACGGTTTTGAGGATATTTAAATTCAAACCAAATAGCCATTTTATTTATTAGATTTTCTACAATCTTCACCTTTTCTTGCTTGTAATTTTCTGGTTCTTCGATAGCACCTTGATACCATGAAATAAAGGTTTCATAAAATTTTCCAAGGGATACCTCACTATAGTTTACTTTATCTTTTGCATTAACTAATTCGATAATTTCTTCCACTGTTCTCGGACTTGTTCTTGCATTATATAGCAATAACTTTTTTGCTTCTAATAGTCTATTTTTCACTTCCAAAGCCTCCATATTATTATGATAACATTTTAGGCGATTGTTGTCTATATTTGTATTCAAAATTAAAAGAAATGATAGTTATTCATTTCTTTTGGATTTTAGATATTCACAGTCTTTAGAAATTATTTCATAGGGGTGTTCTTTTCGGTATTTAAGAACCTCATCATATTCTAATTCCATAACATTGTCGGTTAAATCTAAATGCAATATTCCATTTAAATGATCATACTCGTGAGATATTATAGTTGCGGTCAAACCTTCAAAATGTTTATATTTCTTGATTCCATTAATATCATAGTACTCTACATCTATTTGATATGGTCTATCAACTACTGCAGCATAATTTAGACAAGACTCACACATCTCCAAAAATCTTGTATGTCCTTGTTCTTTTACTATAACAGGATTGATTAAAACCTGATTTTCATTATAACTTTGATCAGCATTTTTTGACATATCTTCAGTAGTGTTTTTCAAATATATTATCCTTTTAGGAATTCCAATTTGAACTGAGGCTAAAGCAAATAGTGGCTTTAGACTATTATTAAAATAGCTTTTAATTGTTTTTATATCATTGAGGTATACCTGGTCATTAAAATCTACTTCTTTAGAAATTTGTCTTAAAAATTTTTCATCATTCGCAATTGTTTTTAACTCTATTTTCATGATATTCCTCTTTTCTTATTAAATTGGTCGGAGAAACAGGATTTGAACCTGCAACCTCTACGTCCCGAACGTAGCGCTCTACCAAGTTAAGCTATTCTCCGATTAATAATATTATAGCACTTTCCTATATAAAATTTAATTTAATTATTGAAAAAGAATATAATTTATTATATAATTTAGATATGCCGCAATAGTATAAAGGTATTACGAGGCCATGGTAAGGCTTTAATCGGCGTTCGATTCTCCGTTGCGGCACCAGAGGGAAATTAGTTGAATTAATCGACTTTAAATATAATCAGAAGGTTTATTTATGTACACAAGAGAATTAAAGTATATTAATGGGAAGCTCGAAACTTTGTTTTCGAGCTTTTATATAATGCAACTATATGTTGGTAGAATTTTAATTACTTTTGGTTTAAAACGTATTTTTAGAAAAAAATTTAATGAAATATATAATATATCTTCAAATATTATTGTAAATGTGATTAAATACTCTTTAAATCATACTTTTATAATAATGATTAAGCACCAATTTTAAAAATATAATATGACAATTTAACTTATATTAATTAAATATATATAATAGTTCCAACGTGAGGTGAAAATAATGGAACTAGTTTTATCTAAATCAAAAGTTCAAGAAGAAATCTGAAATCTTATTGCTAAAGATGGTCAAGATTACAGGAAAGTTACTGAACCTGTAAAAATTGTAACTTTAACTGAAGAAACAGAAATCCCTGCTTCTTCTTTAAATCAGTATTATAGTGATGGTACAGCACCTAATAGAATAGTACCCGCAGGAACCATAATGACGTCATCGAATACAGTTATAACGCCGGAGCAATTTACTGAAGAATATGAAGAATATCATGATGAAGAAGGAAATTTAGTTCCTGACATGTTTACTCAAGTAATAAGTGTAAGAGCTCTCGCAAATCCTTTTGATGAACCGATTAAGCGAATTAATGGTAACGGGTTTGTTTTGGAAGAATTTGAAGAAGACTGCTATTTTGTAGAAAGTAATACACCTAATAGAATTGAAATACTAAGTGGAGATTATTTTAAAAATGAATATTTCTTACAAGCAAATGCCGGTCAAGCAAAGAAAAGTTTTAGCAAAAATGCTAATAATGATATTCATTAAATTATGTAACAAAAAAAGTAGGATGTTTAACATGCTACTTTTAATATATCTTAATCTCTTATACCTGCAGTTTTAATAGCTGCGGATGCTCTTTCGATTGAAGCTTTTAATTCGACTTTACGGCCAGCATCTTGAGTTTTACTTTCTAACTCTTCTTCAGCTATTCTCTTCGCTTTAATTACTTCTTCAGTATCAATGTCATCAGCCCAACCAGCTAAGTCAACGATTGCTGAAACTTTATCTTGTGTAATTTCGATAAATCCTTCGCTAATAAAAGCGAATTTTTTTTCTTTATTTTTATCGATTTCTAAAGTACAAGGCTTATTAGCTACTAACATTGGAGCGTGATGAGCCATAACACCCATTTCGCCGTTAATGGCTTCAAAGCTGATGAATTCGACCTCATCTTTATAGAATATACCAGTTGGAGTAACAACTTCAAATTTAAATGATTTATTCATCATCTCACCTACTGTTCCATAGTTTTAGCTTTTTCGATAACTTCGTCAATTGTTCCTACCATGAAGAAAGCGTCTTCTGGGTAGTTATCCATGTTACCAGAGATAATTTCTTTAAAACCTCTGATTGTTTCACTGATTGGAACATACTTACCAGGAATACCAGTAAACTGTTCACCAACGAAGAATGGTTGAGATAAGAATTTTTGTGTTTTTCTGGCACGATAAACAATTTTCTTATCTTCATCTGATAATTCATCCATACCTAAAATAGCAATGATATCTTGTAATTCTTTATATTTTTGTAAAATTTCTTGAACTTTTCTAGCTGTATTGTAATGTTCTTCACCTAAAATAACAGGATCCATAATTCTTGAATTTGATTCAAGTGGATCAACTGCAGGGTAAATACCTAATTCTGCAATTGATCTTGAAAGTGCCGTAACGGCATCCAAGTGCGCAAAAGTAGTTGCGGGAGCTGGATCGGTATAGTCGTCGGCTGGAACATATACAGCTTGAATTGAAGTGATTGAACCGTTTTTAGTAGATGTAATACGTTCTTGAAGTGCTCCTACATCGGTTGAAAGTGTTGGTTGATATCCAACGGCTGATGGAATTCTTCCTAATAATGTCGAAACTTCAGAACCTGCTTGGATAAATCTGAAGATGTTATCAACAAAGAATAATACATCTTGATGTTTTACATCACGGAAATATTCAGCCATAGTTAGACCTGTTAAAGCAACACGCATTCTAGCTCCTGGAGGTTCATTCATTTGACCAAAAACTAAAGCAGTTTTATTGATAACGCCTGATTCAGCCATTTCATTAATTAAGTCATTACCTTCTCTTGAACGTTCTCCAACTCCGGTAAATACTGAATATCCTCCGTGTTGAGTTGCAATACTACTAATTAATTCTTGGATTAAAACGGTTTTACCAACTCCGGCACCTCCGAATAATCCAACTTTACCACCTTTAGCATAAGGGGCAAGTAAATCGATAACTTTAATTCCTGTTTCAAACATTTCGGTTACTGGTTTTTGTTCAACAAATTTTGGAGCTTCACGGTGGATTGGCCATTTATCAGCCGGCTTTATTTCTTCTTTACCATCGATTGCCTCACCTAAAATATTAAATACTCTTCCTAATACTTCTTCACCAACAGGAGCAGAAATCGGAGCTCCAGTGTCGATAGCTTTCATTCCTCTTTGAAGACCATCAGTTGAAGACATAGCAACACATCTTACAGTATCATTACCAAGGTGTTGCATAACTTCAGCGACGATTTTATTATCGTTAAATGGAATATCTATAGCATTATAAAGATTAGGTAATTTATCACTATCAAATTTTATATCTAAAACAGCACCTGTTATTTGTGATATTTTTCCTTCATTCATCTATAATCACCCTTTCTTTTTAGTTTAGTTGGTGTTCATGGCACCACCAATGATTTCAGATATTTCTTGAGTTATGGCTTGTTGTCTAGCTCTATTATAATCAAGATTTAATTTTTTCGATACTTTTTCAGCGTTTGTTGTTGCACTATCCATAGCATTCATTCTGGCAAAGTGTTCACTAACAAATGATTCTACCATACCACCATAAAGGACACCTTTAACATATTGATTAGTTAAGCGTTCAAACACTTTTTCCGGTGTTGGTTCAAACTCTAAAACAGATATGGTTTTATCCTCTTTAACTTTAAAGTCCCTAATTTCTAATGGCAAAAGTTTAATTGTATGAGGAACTAGGCTCATTACTGATTCCATTTCAGTATAAACTAAAATTAATTCATCAATTTCACCTTTTTTAAATAACTTAACCATATGTTTAGCAATGTCTGCGGCAGTAATTGTTGTTACACTGTATGAATTTGATCCGTTTTCAATCACAACGTTATAACCGTTTTTAAGCATGTAATTCTTAACTACATTACCAATCGGGAAAACAATACTGTTTTCTTTATCGATAATTCTAGTAGCTTCTTTAATGACGTTAGTATTATAACCACCATTAAGTCCACTATCTGAAGAAATAACAATATAGGCCTTTTTACGATTTGGTTTATTCTCTCTTTTGTCGAAATAAATTAATTTCATTTCTGGAGTACTTTGCATGATGTCAATCATCGTATCTTGAATATGTTTAAAGAATGGTAAAGTTCTTTCGTGCATTTCGCGGGCTTTTTTTAATTTAGAGGCAGCGATTAATTTCATGGCTTTAGTTATTTTTTTAGTGCCTTCAACACCCCTAATTCGCAGTTTTATTTCTCTTGTATTAGCCAAGTTACCTCACCCTCTTTTCTATAATTTAAAAATCTTTTTATATTCATTGATGCTTGCAACAATTTTTTCTTCTAGTTCTTTATTAAGATCTTTTTTTGTTTTAATTTCTTCAAGAATATCTGGATGTTTTTCTAAAACATGTTCAATTAGACCTTTATTAAATTCTTTAACATCTTTATTTTCAATATCTGCTAAATAACCGTGAACGGCAGCATATAACATAACTACTTGTTTTTCAACAGCTAATGTTTGATATTGAGGTTGTTTTAATAGTTCTAGAATTCTTTCACCTTGGATTAATTTGTTTTGAGTTGCTTTATCAAGTTCTGAACCAAATTGGGCAAATGAAGCAAGTTCACGATATTGCGCTAAATCGATTCTGATTCTTCCTGATAATTTCTTCATAGCTTTGATTTGCGCTGAACCACCAACACGTGATACTGATAATCCTGGGTTTACTGCTGGTCTTTGACCTCCGAAGAACAATTCACTTTCTAAGTAAATTTGACCATCGGTAATTGAAATTACATTAGTTGGAACGTATGCAGATACGTCGCCTGCTAAAGTTTCAATTATAGGTAAAGCAGTTATTGAGCCACCACCATGTTCATCATCTAACTTAGCGGCTCTTTCTAATAATCTTGAGTGTAAGTAGAATACGTCTCCTGGATATGCTTCACGTCCTGGTGAACGACGTAATAACAATGACATTGCACGATAACTTTGCGCATGTTTTGAAAGGTCATCATAAACAATTAATACATCTTTCCCTTTGAACATGAAATATTCAGCAATAGCACATCCGGCATAAGGCGCTAAATACTGAATTGGAGCTGAATCGCTTGCTGTTGATGAAACAACAATTGTATAATCCATAGCCCCACTTTTCTTTAGCGTATCTACAACCCCTGCTACTGATGAAGACTTTTGACCAACGGCAACATAAATGCAAATTACATTTTGCCCTTTTTGGTTAATGATTGTATCAACAGCAATAGCTGTTTTACCTGTTTGTCTATCTCCGATAATTAGTTCTCTTTGTCCTCTTCCGATTGGAACCATTGAGTCAATGGCTAAAATACCGGTTTGTAATGGGGTATCAACTGATTTTCTAACCATAACACTTGGAGCAAGAAATTCAACATCGCGGTATTCATCTACTTTATAAGCTTCTTTACCATCGATAACTTCGCCAAGTGGATTAACAACACGGCCAATAATTTCATCACTAACACCAATACTTACTGGTCTACCAGTTCTTTTGGCAATACTTCCTTCTTTGATGTTTGTTTCGCCACCTAATAATACGCAGCCAACGTTTTCTTCTTCAAGGTTCATTGCCATACCATAAATTCCATCACCGAAATCGATTAATTCACCAGCCATACAATTTTTAAGACCAAATATCTTAACAATACCGTCTCCTGACTCGATAACATACCCGACTTCATCTATTTTCATTTTGGAATCATAGTCGTTAATTTTTTTTCTTATAATATCACTAATTTCTTCTGGTTTAATTAACACTTGTTTCCCTCCTTTACAGTATTTCGTTTAATTTTGTTTTAATTGTGTCATCATATATCTTATTATCAGTTTTACATATAACTTTAACGCCACCAATTAAGGTTTCATCTATTTTGATAGTATATTTGGTTTGGTTTGCGTTATATAATTTTTGATATTTAGAAGTTATTTCTTTAACTTCCTTTTCACTAAGTTCATATGGTGAGATTATTTCTATCTTGATTACTTTGTTTAATTTATCTATCATTTCACTATATTTGAAAGAAATATCGTTAATTAAATTAATCCTATTTTCTTTTAATAACAGTTCGATAAAATTAATAAAAACTTGATTTTGTGGAACTATTTCTTTGATAACACTTAGTTTATCTTCTTTAGATATTCTTGGATTATCAATAGTTTGTTTAAGTTCAGTCTCTATGTATAAATTTGACAAATCATTTAAATATTCACCAAATTTTTCTTTATCATTAGGTTGTAAAGCTGAACTTAGAAGAGCTTCAGCATATCTCGTACTTACAACAGCCATATTCTCACCCTCTTCTATTTTTCCTCTTTAATAAATTTTTCAACTAGTTCCCTGTTAGCTTTGCTATCTAAGTTTTTATTTAAGATTTTCTCACTAGCTTCTAATACGAGATCAGAAATTTCAGTTTTAAGACTAGAAACTAATTGGTCTTTTTCGACAGCAAGTTCGTTTCTGGTGTTTTCAATTAACATTTCAGAATCTTTCTTAGCGTTAGCAATTATATTATCGTATTCGTTCTTAGCTTTTTGCTCATAACTATTTATAAGGGCGATACCCTCTTCTTTAGCCTCTTTAAGTCTTGCTTGGTGTTCTTCTTCCATTGCTTCAACTTTAGCTTTAGCTTCTTCGGCCATATCTAAGGCCTCTTTTATTTTATTTGAACGAGTTTCCATATACTTTGTGACAGGTTTAAACAATATCTTTTTTAAGATGAAATATAAAATTAAGATGTTTAATACAGTAAAAAATAGTGTTGTCCAAAATTCCTTATCTATTTCCATATTTTAACTCCATTTCTATTTGTGATAACTAGTAAAACTTCAAGTTATAAAGCAACTTGAAGTTTCATCGTTAAACGTCTTACATTTTACCCATAATCATTATTGCAATGACTAAACCATAGATAGCTGTTGCCTCAGCAAGAGCAGCCCCTAATAATAAGATAGTTTGAATCTTTCCTGATGCTTCAGGCTGTCTTGAAACGGCTTCAGCTGCTTTACCAGTTGCGATACCAATACCAATTCCGGCCCCTAAACCTGTGAATACAGCGATACCAGCACCTATTAAACCTAACATTTCCATTCATTTCACCACCAATCAATTATTCTTCTTCTCTGACTTCTTCTGATATGTATAGTACTGTTAGAAGTACAAAGACAAATGCTTGCAATCCTCCATCAAATAAGTCGAAGTACATACAAGCAATGCTTGGAATACCCCATGGAAGACTTACGAATAGTAGCTCCATCAAAATGTAAGCTCCTAATATGTTACCAAATAGTCGCATGCTTAGCGATAATGGTTTTGTGATAAACTCTAATAAATTAAATGGCAATAAGAAAGGTAGCGGATGGAATAATCGTTTGATGAAACCTTTAATTCCTTTTTTATAAATGCCAGCGCCAATAGCGACAATAACTGTCATTAATGCTAAAGCTACAGGAATGGCTAACGATCTAGTTGGCGGAGCCACAAGACCGTGTGTAAGTTCGCCCATAAACAAAGCACCTAAAGTATTAGAAATAGCTAGGAATAAACCAACTGTTCCGACATATGGAGCATAAGTCTTGCCTATTTTGCCCATAAAGCTTTCAGTAAAGTTAGTTACTGATTCAACTACTATTTCAGCAGTGTTTTGTAACCCACTTGGAATCTCTTTCATTTTTCTTGTTGCTAAAAAAGCCCAAAGAATTATAACAGCCATGGCTATCCATGACATTATAACTACATTGGTTATTGGAAGATCCAAATAAGGTATTTCCCATACTACATTTACGCTGTCATTCATATTATCACCTATCTAATAATTTGATGAGATTATCACACACACTATTAGATTATATAGTAAAATATTAAAAAAATCAATACATTTTTTACTTTATTTCACATTAATTTTAAATTGTAATTATTAATAATTTGTTTTTGTTTGATTTTCATATTTTAATTATTAAAAAAGTATTCTTTTTATGAATACTTTTCGATTAATTTTTCTATTTGTTCTGTGAATTCTTCTTGAATTTTTTCTAGTTCTTTTTCGCTTTTAGCTTCAAATCTAACGGTTAAATTGGGGCCAGTATTACTAGCTCTAATTAGGGCCCAACTGTTCTTAAATTCAACTCTTACACCATCGATATCTTCATAATGATAGCCATTTTTGATAACATAATCCTTAATACCATTTACAATATCGAATTTGTTTTCTTCGGTAACTTTAATTTTTAATTCTTCGGTTGAATAATATTTGTTTATGCCTTTTAATAAATCACTAAAGTCTTTATTCGTATTTGAAAGAATTTCAATTAAGCGAAGAGCTGCATAGATTCCGTCGTCAAATCCTTGATATCTATCTCTAAAGAATAAATGCCCAGAGTATTCACCACCAAAGTCAAAATCATCAGTTGGATCGTTTAAATCCTCTTGCATTTTTAAATTACAATAGGAATTACCGGTACGATTCATTACAGGTTTAATATTTAATTCTTCTAAGCCATCGATTAATGCTCTAGAACATTTTACATCAAATAAGGCTTTTTTGTTGTGCATATTATTTACGATATTGCGGTAAATTATTAACATAACTAAATCAGCAGTGATAAATTTACCATTTTCATCGACAACACCTACTCTATCAGCGTCACCATCAATACCAATGCCAAAATCATAACCTAGTTCTTTAACACGTTTGCCTAAATCAACCATGTTTTCCCCTACAGCAGGATCAGGGATGTGATTTGGAAATTCTGGATTACTATCGCAATAAATTAAATCATATTCAATATCAAACATATCTAAAACGTCTTTGATGATAATACTGCCTGTTCCATTACCACAATCGACGACAACTCTTACTTTGCGGTCTTTAAAATCAATTTTTGTTTGGATATTTTCTAAATAAGCTTTTTTTATATCAGCTTTAACTATTTCGCCTTCCCCTTTTGAAAAGTTTTGCTCATAAGTATAATCTTTAAATTTTTCAATTAACTTGCCATAAGCATTACCAACTTCAGAAAAAGATATTTTAAAGCCGTTATATTCTTTTGGATTATGGCTAGCGGTAATCATAATACCGGTATAGATGTTATAATATATTTTAGCAAAATAGTACATTGGGGTCGTAACTAATCCAAGGTCAATTACTGATACGCCACTTTCAGTAAGGCCTTTAATTAAAGCTTCTCTAATTCTTGGAGAAGTTGTTCTATTGTCATGTCCAACTACGACTTTATAATTATTATCTTTTAAAACATAGCTACCGAAACTGCGCCCAATTGTATATGCAACATCTTCAGTTAAGTCTTCGTCAGCGATGCCTCTTAAATCATATTCTCTAAAAATGTTGGGATTTATATTTTTTGTTAATTTCACTCTATCATCTCCTTATTTTATTATATATTAATTGTTTGAAACCAGCAATATCATTATTTTTTACTTTACATAATTAGGCGACTTATTAAGTATAATTAATTAGGTGATTTTATGAAGAAAAAAAGAATATGGATACTTATTTTAGGATTGATCATTATTGTTGGAGTAATTATTTGGTTTAAATTTGACGATATAACTAAAAATGAATCAATGCCAAAAATCACTTTGACTGGTAATAAGATTATTACGATCAACTTAGGCGATACATATAAGGAAGAAGGTTATCAGGCTTATGATGAAAAAGATGGAAACATCACTAGTAAAGTTAAGGTAACTAAGAATACTAATTACAATAAAGCTGGAACTTATCAAATTACATATAAAGTTAAAAATTCAGATGGAACAATAGCAATAGCTCAAAGATTTGTAAAGGTGGTAGAAAAACCATATTATAAAGACAGTTACGATAAGCTTGACAATAAAATGCGCGGTTGGTGGAGTGATAATAAGAAAGATCATAATCGGCCAGCGGGAGGTGCAGATATTAATGAGCTAAAAAAATATGGTGCTTATTTTATGGGGCCTAATGAAAAAGTTTTATATTTAACTTTTGATGAGGGTGGCAATGAAACCTACGTTAAAGAGATTGTTAAAGTTTTGAATGACAACGATGTAAAAGGCACTTTCTTTTTGTGCAAACACTACATGGTATCAAACAAGGACTTAGTTAAACGGATGGCTGAAGATGGGCATTCGATTGGTAACCATACAGCTAATCACTATAGTATGCCGAGTCTTGCAACTAAAGAAAATTATTCAAAGTATTTAGCGGAAATTCAAAGTATGGAAAAAGCTTATTATGAAATTACCGGTAAAGAGATGGATAAAGTTTATCGTGACCCTAGGGGCGAGTGGAGCTACCGTGATTTACAAATGGTTAAGGATTTAGGATATAAAACTTTCTTTTACAGCGCGGATTATTTAGATTGGAATGGTGATGTTACCAAAGAATACGCTTTAAATGAACTGATGAAACGTTACCATAACGGGGCTATATACTTACTTCATCCTAAAAATAAAGGTAATTATGAAGCTTTAGATACTTTTATTAAGGAAATGAAAAAGTTAGGTTATAGATTTGATCTTGTAAAAAACATCCCAAGTTGAACTGAATCCCAAAAATTGGACAATTTATTAATAAGAGGATTATAGTCTGTAATTTATGGAAGATAGTCTTTTTAATTTTACCTTTATTCTATCATAATTGTAGTAATTAATATATTCATCTATTGCTTTAATTAATTCATTTATATTTTTATAATTACTTTCTTGATCATAAAACATTTCTTTTTTTAGCGCTCAAAGAAGTTTTTCATCATTCCATTATTCATACTATTTCCTTTTTTGATATACTTTGTATAATTCCACGATTTTTCAATCTTTGTTAGTATGATTAATATTGCCATCCTTGATCTGAATGAAAAATTAGACCTTCTAAATTCTTATTATCAAATGCTTTATCAAGCATCTTATTGATTTGTTCTAAATTAGGAGATTTTGATGTATTATATGAAATTATTTCTCTGTTAAATCCATCCAGTATTGGTGATAGATAAATCTTTTCTCCTCTAAGATTAAACTCAGTAACATCAGTATACCATTTTTTATTTGGTTTATCTGAATAGAATTCTCTTTTAATAAAGTTATCTATAATTTTTTAAACAGTTCCTTTATAAGAAGAGTATTTTCTTTTATTCCTTATTTAATGGCTTTAACCCAAGTTTAATCATTAATCTATATACTTTTGATTCACTTCATAACCTTGATTTCTGAGCTCTAAAGTAACTCTACGGTAGCCATATCTTTCTTTATTATTAATGAATATTTCTTTTATTTTATTTATAATTTCATTGTTTTTATCATCTTTATCTATTTTACTCAAAGTATAATAAAATGTCGATTTAGATAATCCTGACATTTATATAAGAATCTTTAAGTTATATATCTTAATCAAAGTTCACTAACAACACTTACTTTTTCTTCTGTTGATGATTCTTCCTGGATTGAACAACGACTTTCAATTTTTTTGAGTATTCTAACTCAGCATTCAAATATAAATTTTCTTCTTTAAGTTTTTTGGGATTTCTTCTTGTGTTTCATCTTTTTTTACTTTAATTGTTTTTTTGTTTATAGTTAAACTCCTTCCACGTTTTCGTTCAACTATATTATAACCCATATCTTTATAATTTTTAATCCAATTTTATAGCATTTCTTGACTTAATAACCCTTCATTTAGCGTTACCGAACAGGCTGATTCATTATTTAACAAAATTCGATTCATTATTTGTTCACACTATATTTTTTATTTTTATTTGCCCTTAATATATCAAACCCATGCTTATCAATTAACTTCACCAAGTATTTTATTATATTCACTCTAACACCATGCATTAAAGATAGTTTGCTTACTATTACTCCTGATTTGCTTTTATTATAAATTTTAATTTTTTCTTCCTAACTTAATTTGTTCATATCAAGTTAGGATATTTTTTTACTTAATAACATATGGATCGTCTTTCGTTCCTGAGCCTGTTAATTTAATATCTGGTTTTAAATGAACAACAGGTCTAACCTGATATGCTGTAATCACTGGATAGCCACTAACACCGCCTTTAACTCCGTCACCTAAATAAGCTCCTACCGTCCTCACATACGTAGTTGCTGCAGCATTTATACTACTTATTGAACTATAGGAAATCATAGTCCATGTCTCCTTTTTTATATCATCTAGATAATTGCCATTTTCTAAGGTACATGGCGTTTCTGTAATTGACCTGGAGTTATTTATTGAATTACAATTTTCATTCGTGCTGGCTTTTAAAAAATCACTTATTGTGAAAAGTCCTACTTTCCCGGTCCATGTATTTAATTTCTCTTGTTTGTAAATATCGGCAATTTTTGGGTCATTACTACTAATCACTTTACCTATATTATAAGAATGGCTTATTATATATTCTTTATCTTTTAAACCTTCGTAATATTCCATGTTTAGATATGTATTTAAAGAGGCATCAGTACTAACAGTCCCCTGATTTTGACCATCCGTAAAGTTTCCCGACTGAGCACTCCATACATTACACCCCCAATATTTTGTAATGCCTGCAAAAGTATTATCTCTATTACAATA
>CAUERX010000011.1 GCA_959020415.1 uncultured bacterium
CTCACAATCATAAGTGTCACCACAGGCCTCCCCCCTAGGTTTTTACACTTTTTATTATACCCCCCCCCCCCCCCCCTATTGTCAACGTTTTCAAGTAAAATTAAGTCACAAAAAAATGACTATTTTAAATTAGCCATTGTTTTTACAAACGAAGTATATATCAATTTTAGATAATCACTTTTTTGAAGTTTATTAATCCACTTTTTAGGAATATCACCATATCCATAAATAATTCCAGCTAAAGCACCTGTTAAAGCTCCAACTGTATCAGTATCATCCCCTAAATTAATTGCCCCAATAACTGCTTGTTTATAACTGTCAGTATTATTAATACACCAGATAACCGACTCTAAAGTGTCGACAACATAACCAGAAGACGATATCGACTCAATTGAATAATTAGCAATATCATCAAATAATAACCTTCGATAGGCTTTAATAGTTTCATCAGAAAATGCCGAATAATCAAGTTTCTTAATCATTTCATAGCAAACCATTTTATCAAAACCATCTAATAAAAACATTGTATATCTAACATATATATAACAACCCAAACAACTAATTTCATGTGCATGAGTCAATGATGAAACATCACAGACCAAATCAATTATTTCGCTATCTTTAAGTCCCTTCACATAAGCATAAAAAGCGATTGGTAATATTCTCATTAAAGAACCATTACCATTGTAATTTATTCCTTCAAGCCCTGCTTCTAATGGTGCCATACCTTCTTGATAACGCATAATTGCTTTTAAAGTAGTTCGCCCAGCTCCAAACACTAAACCTACTGACGTATATTTAGAAAAATTTATCCACTCTGAAAATTTCTCCATCATATCATTATAATCAATACCACTACATGCCGAAATCGAATCCATTGTTGCAATCATCATTGAACTATCATCTGACCAAGCACCAGCTGGTACATCATAGCCGCCATATCCAAGCATCTTAGTCACAGGCTGTTCGATTAAAATATTCCGTTCCATTGATTCCAAAGGAACGCCCATCGCATCGCCAACCAAAAATCCATAATATGCTGCCTTAAACTGTTTCAATCTATCACCTATTCTCTTTGCGTTTAAAAAGTATAGCGCTTAGCTATACTAAATCATCATCACTGAACCCATGAATACAAAGTTCAGCTAATGAAGAATAAACAACTTTATCCTCGTCGGCATCATAAATTGTAATTTGCATATTATGATCACAATAATCGTACAAAGCTTGCCGACATATAAAGCACGGGTATACTACTTCACCTGAAGCGGCTAACAAATGAAGCCTCTTAAAATCACCTTTTTTATATCCTGATGTAATTGCACTATATAAAGCATTACGCTCCGCACAAATTCCGGCCGCTGGTGAAGACGTTTCAACATTAACCCCAGCATATAGTTTTCCATCTTTACATTCGATAATTGCCGCCACTGGATATTTATAATACAAACTCTTTGAATTTTTTGTTAACTCTAGTAACTTACCTTTTATAAATTCTTCACTCATAAATCTATCCCCTACTTTATTATTTCATATATTAACATTGGTTTAGCAACCTCGATATCACTAAATTCAAAACAATTAAGGATATCTTCTTCGCTAACTTCTTTTTCATTATAGTAAACACTAATTAAACTATCATTTTTTGAAACTTTATCAGCTACTTTTTTGTGTAAAACCAAACCAACAGTTGGATCAATATCATCTTCTTTTTTATAACGACCAGCGCCTAACTTACGTGCAAGTTCACCAATACCTAAAGCATTAATAGATTTAATATAACCATCCACTGGAGCCTTAATTTCTCTAACCTTTTCGGCTACCTTAATATCATTAATATCACCGTGTTGATATTTAACAAGTTCTACGAATTTATCATAGCCAATACCATTTTCTAAAGCATTTTCCACATATTCAATTGCTTCTTCCATTGGAATATCCTTTTCCAAAGAAAGCATAATAGAACCTAAATTAATCACTAATTCATTTAAATCATTTGGCCCATGGCCCTTTAATGTATCAATACTTTCTAAAATTTCTACAGAATTACCAACCGCATAGCCCAATGGTTCATCCATATTAGTTAAAACGCATATAGTTTCTTTGCCATTTAAATGCCCAATTTTTACCATAATACGTGCAAGTTCTCTCGCCTCTTCCATTGTTGTTACTAAAGCGCCATTACCAACTTTCAAATCAATAACAATTTTAGAAGCTCCACTAGCTAATTTTTTACTCATAATACTAGATGCAATTAATGGAATCGACTTAACCGTTCCTGTTGCATCCCTTAAAGCATATATTTTTTTATCCGCCGGACATAAATTTCCCATTTGGCCAACTAAGGCAACGCCTATTTCTTCAACTTGCTTTTCAACATCAACTAGCGACATTTCAGTTTGAAAACCTGATATCGATTGTAATTTATCAATCGTTCCTCCAGTATGTCCTAAACCACGTCCACTCATCTTTGCCACTTTAACTCCCAAAGCCGCAACTAAAGGCGCTAAAACAATTGTCGTCTTATCACCAACACCACCAGTAGAATGCTTATCAATACTTTCGAAACCGAACTCTAATTTATCACCACTATTTAACATAACATCAGTTAAATCGATAATTTCCTTATCACTCATTCCGTTCATATCAATTACTTCCAATAAAACACTTATCTGATAATCGGGAATTTCTCCATTAACGTATCCCATAACAGCATAATCGATTTCAGCTTTATTAAGCTCCCCGCCCTTTTCTTTCTTATCAATAATTTCTAATATATCCATATCATCACCTATTATAATTATATCATAATCATCCACAAAAATAAGTCAATTTGAAAATTGACTAGTTTTTATATACGAATATTTTTAAATACATGACAAATTATGTAAAAATTATTTCATTCTACAATCAATTAACTCAACAGTTCTTTTAGGATCGTCATATAATTTTTTATAAAGACTCTTTTTAGTTTTTAGTTCATTGATAATCTCAATATCTTTTTTTGCTACCTTAACACTATAAGGTTCCTCCCCAGAACTTACTACACTAACTTCTCTACCAACTAATTCATCCAAAGTTAAATTAAGTTCGTCAGCTAATCTCAAAAAATTATCAAGAGTTGGAGTTCTATCTCCGCTTTCGTACCAACACACAGCCACCTTTGAGACTCCAATTCTTTTAGCTAAAGCTTCTTGTGATAGCCCCAAAGACTTTCTCGCATTATAAATCTTTTCACCACTTACATTACTCATAAAATCACCCCGTTATCTCCTCGTTAACCAAATTATAACAAGAAGAAACAAAGAAACTTAAAATATTCACTTGTAGTTAATTAAAGCCTGCGGCTCCAAGAAGCAATAACATCTTGCATTCTATCTGAGGATAAAAGTTTATATAAATTATCGTATTCTTTAATCGTACTCAAAATTTCTAAATCCTTACTGGCAACGTGAACAATATAATCTGTGTTGTCACTAGTGACACTCGTATCTCGACCTAAAATATATTCAGGCGCAACATTGAAAAGATCAGCCATTTTTAGAAATACATCTAAACTTGGAGATTTTTTACCTTTTTCAATTTGTGATATTTGCGAAGCTGTCACTCCGACTTCAAGACCAACAACCTTCTGAGTTATACCCGCAGCGAGCCGCGCTTGCTTTAACCTTTCACCAATCATATCGTTCACCCGTTATCCTCTCGTTAACCAAATTATAACAACATACAACGGTTAGTGGCACAAAATTAACTTTAAGTTATCTTTTTTATTGATTTTAACTTCTAGTTAATATATAATATAAATAGGAGGTCGAAAATGAACGAATTAAGAAATTTAAGGGAAAAAAATAATTATACGTGTAAAGATATGGCCGATAAACTAAAGATCAGTAAACCTTTCTATTGGCAAATTGAAAACAAAAAAAGACGCTTATCATACAGTATGGCAGTTCAAATAGCCACCGTATTTAATACAACCCCTGATAAAATATTCTATAACGAATATAAAAGCAAGGATAATGATTAATCCTTGCTTTCACTTTCTTCATCTTTAAAAACTTCACAGTATTCACGTTTATTACATTTTGGACACTTAATATATTTACCTTCAACATAATTAAGTGAAAATATCATTTTTAATACTGGTGGTTTAAATTGATATCCACATTTTGGACAAGTAAGATGTTCTCTTTTATAAAAAGAATAATATCTTTGTGCGGCCCACCCAATCACTGTCGCTAAAACAAAAATAAATACTATTATTGCAATTTGACCTAAATCCATTAATAAACACCTCCGCCTATATTATAGCACAGTTTACACCCAACACTGTTTTTAAAGAAAAATCTTATTTAAGCATTATTTTTACCTGAAAGGAATGTAACTTTTTCAGCAATTACTTCAGTAACATATTTAACTCCATCTTCTGTTTCATAATTACTTGTCTGTAAACGACCTTTAACACCTACAAGGTCTCCACGTTTACAATATTCACTAGTACTTTGTGCAACTCCTTGCCATAATTTACAGCCAATAAAATCTGTATCATATTCCCCATTTACATTTTTATAAGTTCGAGGTACCGCTAAAGTAATACGCGTGAGTTTCTTTCCAGATTCCGTTTCAAATAACTCAGGATCATTAACAAGCCTCCCGACCAAAACCGTCTGATTTAACATTATGCCTCCTTTCTGCTAACAATATACAGAAGTTAACAAAATAACACAAATAAAAAAAACAGGTTATTTGCAGCCTGTTAACCATTATAAAATTTCTATTTATCTTAGAAAAAAAATACTATTCTATCCCGAACAGTATTTAAAAAGAAATAATTAAAACTTTTTACAGTCTAATTTAACCGTAGTTCCTGTCACCTTGCCATTTGAATAATCAATATTGATTGTTGCAATAGTTTTCACATCTGAACATTTATCTAAAGCTTTCAAGTCATAATTTTCGCCTTCCTTATTAGCTTTTTTAAGCATTCCCAAAGTAACTTTATAAGCTGATGCCCCAGTATTCGCACTCATATACTTGTCAAAATAATCTAAAGCTGGCGTTTCCATCGCTTTATTCATTTTATCGGTATTAGCTTTATCAAATAATATAAAACCTGCTATAGCTCCTACAACTATCACCAAAATAACAACAACTAAAATAACTTTCCCCTTATTACTCTTTCCCTTTTTACTTTCTTCCATCTTAATATCCTCCTAAAAATAGTTTTTAAGTAAAGCATTTAATTCAACCGCATATTCCATCGGTAAGCTTTCCCTAAATTCCTCAATAAATCCCATAATTAATAACTCTTGCGCTTTTTCCTCATCAAGTCCTCGGCTCATTAAGTAAAATAATTTATCCTCATCCAATTTTGACACCGTAGCTTCATGTTCCAAATACGACGAATTATTACAAACAACATTTTTGGGAATTGTATCACTCTTTGACTCATCGTCTAATATAATTGTATCACATTTAACCGTACTTTTCGAGTTTTCTGCATTTTTACCAATATAAACTGTCCCACGATAACTCGCATCCCCACCAGAAGCCGCAATCGACTTACTAATAATATTACTATGCGTATTCGGAGCCAAATGAATCATCTTCGCCCCAGCATCTTGAATTTGGTTTTTAGTAGCCACCGCAATGGATATACAATTACCAGTAGCTCCATAACCTTTTAAAATACAAGCTGGATATTTCATATTTATTTTTGATCCAATGTTCCCATCGATCCATTCCATAAGACCATTTTCTAAAACTTCAGCTCTTTTGGTTACTAAATTATATATATTATCTGCCCAATTCTGAATGGTCGTATATCTACAAGATGCATTTTTACCAACATATATTTCCACCACCGCTGCATGAAGCGAATCGGCTAAATGATAAGTTGCTGTACAACCCTCCATATAATGAACATGACTATCATCATCAACAATAATTATCGTTCTTTCAAATTGCCCCATGTTCCTAGTATCAATTCGAAAATAGCTTTGTAGTGGTCTATCAATAGTTGTATGTGGCGGAATATAAATAAATGTTCCCCCACTCCATACCGCGCCATTTAAAGCTGTATATTTATTTTCATCATACTTAACAAGTTTATTAAAATACTTTTGAAATAACTCCGGGTAATCACGCAAAGCATCATCAGTACTACAAAATATAACATTTTTATCCTCAAGTTCTTTTATCATATTATGATAAACAACTTCACTTTCATATTGAGCCCCAATACCATCTAAATATTTTTCTTCAGCATCGATAAGCCCAACCTTGTCAAATGTATTTTTTATATTACAAGCAACATTTTGCCAATCATTTTCTACTTTATTTGAAACTTTTTTATAATAATTAATTTCATCAAAATCAATCTTAAGTTCCGGACCAAAATTAGGATTAGGTGTTTCCTTAAAAACTTTATAAGCTTCTAAACGAAAATCAGTCATCCATTTTGGTTCCCCTTTAGTTTTGGAAATCGCTCTTATTTTATCTTCATTTAATCCTAATTCTTTCTTCATTTTAGTCACCTATAATCATTATACTAAAATTAAAACAAAATAAAAAGAGAATTTTGTTAATTCTCCAGCTTATCATAAAGTTTTAATTATAAATCCCGGTAAATTCGGTAACAATTCTTACCATCTTTTTTTGCTTCATACATTGCACTGTCAACTCTATCAAAAAAAGTACTATAATCACCATAACAATCTGAAAAGACAATACCAATACTAGATCCAATTACATCACGCCTACCAAAAATCTTAATATCACTAATGGTCTTAATAAGCATAAGTAGCTTTTTCTCTAGCCCACTTTTCATCATTTATACCCTCGGCATATATAACAAATTCATCCCCGCCTAAACGGGCATACTCATAACCACTAAAAACGTCTTCAATAATTTGAGCAACCTCAATCAAAACCTTATCGCCCATTGCATGCCCATACTTATCATTTACCAATTTAAAGTCATCCAAATCGACAAAGAAAATAATACTCTGTTTACCAGTTTCTAAATCACCGAGATTTGAGCTAATATACGTTTCAATTGCCATTCTATTTTTTAAACCTGTTAAGTAGTCAGTATCCCTCTCTTCCATAACCTTTCGTTTATTTATCAAATTAAGCATTCTAACATTGTAAAGATAGTATAATAACAAAATACTAATAAACGCAAAAACACTACAGTTAAGACAATCTAAAAGAGCATAATCGATTTCTTTAAATATAAAAGTATCGAAGAAAAATATTGCCGTTAAAAAAGTAATAAACATCGTATAACAATAAGGTTTGTCGACAAAGAAAACGGGAAATAAAACATAAACCCCACATATCACTGTCGCTGTTGACTTTATATTATGGTTTACCCCAATAACCATATAAATTATAAATAAAAATGCTGCATAAATGTATGATAAAAAAGTTATATACTTTGCCCTATATTTATAAACCATTTTATTTAACCAAAACATTAATAACGAGAAGATTAAAGCTAGCAAATAAAGACATGTCGAACTACTAATTGTTTCTAAATAAAAGGAAATTAAAAAAAGTAAAAAATTTAATATTATCCCACCAAAAGAAAATACTTTCAAAAGATGATGATTGGTATCAATAATTTCTTCTTTATGTTCCATATAACATTCATTATTATAATTACCGTACTTAATAAAACTCCATATTTTATTTACCATATTATCCCCTGCAATATACAAATTTACTTTTCTTCTAGGACCTTTTCCATACCCCACCATGAAAGTAAAACACATTTTTTTCTATTAGGTTGTTTATAAGTATCATCATAAACAACTGCACCATCAAGAATTTCAGCATCATACGCCTTTTCATCGATCATATTTAAAAAATTACTCAAAATGACTTTAGCTTCCTCTATAGTTTTACCAACTAAAGTTTCCACCATAATTGAAGAAGAACTAATACACATTGCACAAGCCTCTCCATCAAATCTAATATCTTTAATAATACCATCCTCTAATTTAACCTGTAAATTAACCTCATCTATACAACTTTCATTGTTCATGTTAACCGTTATATAACTATCATCATCAATTAATCCTTTATTTTTAGGATTTTGATAATGTTCTAAAATTATACTTCTCTTTAGATTTCTATCCATTTTTTCCCCTCCCAATATCTAATAACAAAATTATAACGCTTATTACACTATAAAGCAAGAAAAAAGCACTTAAGTGCTTATCTAGATTCAACGATTAATTTAATGGCTGTTCTTTCCTCGCCATCGATAACAATATCAGTAAATGCTGGTATACAAATTAGATTTTTACCACTTGGTGCAACAAAACCACGCGCAATTGCTACCGCTTTAATCGCTTGATTTAAAGCTCCAGCCCCTATCGCCTGAATTTCTACAGTCCCTTTTTCTCTAAATACGTTCGCAAGTGCCCCAGCAACTGAATTAGGGTTAGACTTCGCCCTTACTTTTAGTGTTTCCATTATTATTTCCTCCTTTATTTTTTATAGTTAATTATATGTAGGAAATATCACTTTTAGAATAAAATCATAATCTATAGAAATTTTAAAAATCAAAGTGTATAATAAAACTAAAGGTGATATTATGAATGAAAATACAATAAATAATACTTTATATAAATTATCTAAATCAAATTTTAGAAGTAGATTTATCCTAAAAGACAAAGATTTAAAATACATAAAAGATAAAGGATTAGAAACAATTGAAAGTCATGCTTATGATTTTATTAATAAAAGATTAGCGCCGAAAGAAATACCTAACGATGGAAAACAAACCCCAATGAAAGGGCACCCAGTATTCATTGCCCAGCACGCAACAGCAACATGCTGCCGCAGTTGCTTATACAAGTGGCACAAAATAAAACCAAATAAAGAATTAACTCCAAACGAACAAAAATATATAGTTACTATTATCATGAAATGGATTGAATTGCAAATTAATAAAAATAATTAATTTTTCAGTTATAAAAAGGGAAATAGACTTTTGACCTCGTATAATTAATAATAAGGAGGTGAAAAATGCCATTCAACAAAGAAATAAATGGATTTCAAAATGAAAGCGAATTTGTCACTTATTTAAACAATCGCAAAGTCAAAAGGTTAAATCCTCTTTTTCAAGATTTAATAACTACTTTATATAGTAATCTAACGGGCGAAGAAATAATAACTTGTAAACTAAATTCAAACCTGCAAAAAGCTGATATCTATATTACAATTAACGATATAACAAAAGGAATTAGTATCAAAAAAGGTGTTAAAAATTCTGTACATATTGAACCAATTAACGATTTTATAAAATTTCTAAAAAGTAATCAAATAAAAGAAGATATAATTGAAGAAATATTAAAATATCATTATGGTGATGGAACGACAAACGGCACTGGAAAAAAACGCATAAGCTCTGAAGAATACAAAAAACTCCACCAAGATAACCTAGACAATATAAACAAATATTTTAATCAAGAAGACATTATTAAAGCCGCAGTCAATCGTTTTGTACTAGTTGGAAACAACAATAATAATTCAATTGATGCCCTAATTTATGGAGTTATCGATGATTTTATCTGGATTACTAAAGAAGAAATCACAAAAATAGTTTTAAGTAACAAGGACATAAAAAAAACAGGACTCGCTTTTGGATCACTATTTTATCAACCGATGAATAGATGTCTAAGCTATAATCCAAAATATGAATATTCAAGAAACTACATTCAAATAAAATGGTATCATTTATCAGATGATATCATTGAAATTATGTCTATGAGAAATAACCATCTAATAAATGATAATGAAACATAAAACTGGAATTCTACCACTACACCCGCAAATCATAAAAAAGTATGAAAATTTTATTGACAAAATTCATATACTTAAGTATAATTATAAGTGCCTACTAATTTGCGGGTGTAGTTCAATGGTAGAATTCCAGCCTTCCAAGCTGACTACGGGAGTTCGATTCTCCTCACCCGCTCCATTGAGAGAATTACTCACACCTCGTGTGAGTTTTATTTTATAAAAATATCCTATATCACTCGTTGATATGGGATTTTTTCATGTTGGAAAGGAGGTTTACTTAAATGAAAATAACCATAGAACAATTAGAATTTCCTTTATGTGTGAAAGAAAAGATTACCAAAATACCTAAAATATCAAAACTACATTTAGAATTTATAAATGGTAAAAATATTCATTTTGATAAAACTAACCTTTCTATTCATGAACCACATAAAATAATTATTAGTAATAATCTATCTTGTTTAATTCTGCTTATCTTTAAGAATGATAATAATATTTATATAAAAGATAGCTTAGATACTATTACTATAAAGAGACTAGAAACATTAGTTTTACAAATGATTTCGTAATTGCCTTGCCATTTACGTTCCTATAAAAATGTGATAAAATGGTAATATACGGAAATTATATATAACCGTATATTTTAAATATTTTGGAGTTCTTTACACAAGGGAAATTCTCTCTTGTTTTTTTGTCGTTCAAAAAGAAAGGAGAAGAAAAAAATGAGCGAAAAGAAGAACTTTATTGTCGGACTTTATCCTCGTGTATCTACAGAAGATCAATCTAGGTATGGACATAGTTTAGATGAACAAGAAGAAAGCATGAAAAAACTATGTGATTTTAAAGGTTATAGAATTTATAAGATTTATCGTGAAGAAGGTGTTTCTGCTAAAAGTATGGATAGACCTAAGTTTCAAGAGATGATTAATGATTTAAAAAGTGGCAAAATAAATAAAATCATTGTCTATAAACTAGATAGACTTACTCGTTCTATCCAAGACTTAGAAAGCATTTGTAAATTAATTGAAGAAACAGATACTAGTTTAGAAAGCGTGTCAGAAGAAATTAATACCGATACTGCAACAGGGAAATTCTTTATTAGAATGACTACAATACTTGCCCAACTAGAAATTGAAAGAACTAGTGAAAGAACAAAATTCGGTTTGACTGGTGCAGCGAAAAAAGGACATTTTAGTGGTAAAGCTCCTATTGGTTACAGAAAAGTTAATAAAGAATTAGTGATTGATGATATTGAAAGTGAAGTTGTAAAGGATATATTTAAATCCTATCTTAATGGCTTATCAGTTTGTACTATTACAAAAAAATTAAATAATAAAAATGCTCTTAATCGACATTGGAGAACAACAACGATTGACAGAATGCTTTCTAATTATATTTATGCAGGAGATTATCAACACCGAAAAAGAATTAAAGATGAAGAAACAATATTACTTGAAGATGTATGCCCTGCCATTATTAATAAAGATGATTTTAAATTAGTCCAAAAACAAAAAGAAAAGAATTTAAAAAACTATACTAGGAAACACACTTATGTATATATGCAGAAAATAGTTTGTTCTAAATGTAAGAAAATCATGGGTGGCTCTTCTACTACTTCCAAAAATAAACCCACTCAAATCTACTATAGGTGTAATTGTTGTAATACTAGAATTAATGAAAAGAAAATTGAAGAACCTTTAATGCTATTTTTAAACGATATGTTAGATTATTACTTGCTTATAGATAATAACTTTAAATCATTTTTTAACGAAGATATTACTGTTGAAATAGAAAGATATAACAAAATAGTAAAAGAATTAAATAACAAACTAAAAAGAATTAAAAAAGCCTATGTTAATAGTGTTATTGAATTAGATGAATTTAAAGATGAAGAAATTAGTATTAAAAGACAGATTGAAGAAACTGAACTTAAACTAAATAATTTAAAACAAGCGAATAAGAATATTAATAATAAAAAAGAATTAAAACTATATACTAATCTATTTCAATTAGAAAAATTAAAGTATAAATCTTATTATGTCAGAAAAAATGGACTGTGGAACAAACTTAGCAAAGAACAAAAATCAGAGTTAATCAAAAAATATATTGATTCCATTGAAATAGAAAAAGTAAAAGATGAGATTATCATTAAGAAAATTAATATCAATAAAAAAGAAATTGAAAACATTGGTTATATGTTTAGAAACGATTGTTTTGATATGGTAGTTAATATTAATGAAAAAGATATTATTCTATCAAATGAGAAAACAAAAGAAGATATTAATAAATATATTTTCTCACTAAGTAAATATTATAAAATAAATTCTATAACCATTGATAAAGAAAAACTTGATATTAATAACTTATCTAGTAATTCAGTTTTACAAGTTATACCCAATAAAAAGCAAAGTAAATTCGATAAAGGTAAGTATACTTTGCTTCAAATAAATACTTAGGTATGGTAAAATAAGATTAAAGTGAGGTGTAATAATGCAAGAAACAATCAGTACTATTATAAAGCAAAATTCACAATTATTTGGCGATAATCCTCAAATAAAAAAAATTAATGTTGGATTCACTAATACTATATTTGTAGTAAATGATTTATATATTATTAAAATTTGTACTAATGAGGATAATGAAAATAATTTTAAAAATGAAATTAATTTCTATAAAGAAAACATAGGAAATAATCTTTTCCCAAAACTATATGTTTCTGATATTAGCAAAAAAAATGTACCTTATTGTTATGAAATAATTGAAAAAATAGATGGAATTTCTTTATATAATGTTTGGCATACTTTTTCTGATGATGAAAGAGAAAATATCATTAAACAGCTATGTGAGGCAATGAAAAGTATTCATTCAAACAAATCTAAAGGACAAAATTTTGATTGGAATAATTATTTACAAAATCAATTTACGGAACTATATTCTAAAACAAAAACACTAAATGTTTTTACAGAACAAGAGCAAAAATTAATAGAATATGCTTTTTCTAAATTTTCAAAATATTTAAAAAAAGAAGAAGAATTAGTTTTAGTTCATAATGATTTACATTTTGATAATATGTTTTATAAAGATGGAAAAATAAAAATTATAGATTTCGAAAGATCAATGTATGCTCCAAAAGATTTTGAGTTAGATATTCTATATAGAATGATTAGAAAGCCTTGGAAATTTGCTAGTGAAGAAACAGAACAATACACAAATTCAAGTGATTATACTAATATCAAATTATATATTGAAAAATATTATCCAGAGTTAGTAAATGTAGAGTTTTTACCACAAAGACTAGCTATTTATGACATGATTTATTATTTAAGACAGCTTATTAATTATCCAAATTCAAAGGAATTAAAAAATGATGTTATATCAGCTGCTAAAATTGTAAGTCTAAAGGATGAATTAAATTTTGAAGATATTGAAAATGATACTCAATTAATGGATTTTATGAATATGAATATTGAATATGGTTGGGTTGATAAATATGGTGTAAAACATTTAAATAATTTAAAAGGTTTTAGAGAAAATTATAGGACAATGTCTATTAAAGAAATATTAGAAACAGGTCTTGGTACTTGTATAGAACAAGCAAAATTAATTAAATACTTTTTTGATAAAATAGGTTTAGAAAATAAACTTTATTGTCATAGAGGCTATGAAACTGAAGAAAATTTTGATAAAGAAGTAAGAATGCACTGCTTTGTATTGTTTAACTATAATGATAATTGGTATCATTTTGAACATTCTAATAGACCTAAAAGAGGAATCCATAAATATGATAGTGTAAATAATGCAATTAAGGAAATTACAAGTGGTTTTGAAGAACATAATGATATTAGAATCTTAACTGAAATTCCTAATATGCCTACTGGCTTATCATTTAAAGAATTTAATCAATATGTAAATCAATTTGATGCTGTTTATCTTGAAGAACATAATAACAAAATAAAGTAAGTATAAATAAATTGAGCAAGAAATTGCTCTTTTTTTGTTGTCCAAAAAGAAAGGAGATGAACTTTATTAACTACTTTTTTGAAGTAGTATTACCACAAATTCTTGACTATTTTGAAAGAAATAATGAGCAAGTTACTAATTATTTTCTATTAGAAATATTAAACAATGATAAAAAATATCAAGAACAAATTAAAAGAATTTTAGAAACAAATAAACAAAATAAGAAAGGAGAATAAAATTTGAGTTATGCTATATTTAGAAGTAAAGGTATTAAAACTTTAAATGATTTATCACAAATTGGTTCTCATAATCAACGAACAAAAGATTATTATAAATCTAATCCAGATATTAGAATCGAAGATTCTAAAAATAATATTGAATTAATTAGTTGTGATAAAAAGTATATAAATAAATTTTATGAAATTACAAAAGATTATCAAAAAGAGTTTAATGATAGAATGAAAACAATCAGATCTGATAGAAAAAAATCATTTTATGAGTTTGTAAATAATTCTAAAGGTGTTGTTGCTGATGAAATGATTTTTACTAGCGATGAAGAGTTCTTTAAGAATATGAGCCACGAAGATATGATGAAATGGGCAAATGAAAGTATAAATTTTGTCATAGAAGATTTAGGTTATAAGAAAGAACAAATTCTTCATGCTACTTTGCACTTAGATGAAAAAACACCTCATATTCATCTAGTAGTAATTCCACTTGTTAAAAAGTTTGATAAAAGATGTAATAAAGAAATATACTCTATTTCTAAAAGAGCATATATTAAAGACAAAACACATTTAAGCAAATTACAAGATAAATATTATGAAAGATTAATTAATAATGGTTTTAAATTAGAACGTGGTGAAAAGAATACTGGTATTAAAAATATCGAAACAAAGCAATTTAAAAGTTTTACTAAGTATGTTGATAGAGTTGCTTTTAGAGAACAAAAAGAGTTTCAAAAAGCATCAAACGATATTAAAAGAACACTATCAAAGGCTAAAAGAAAATTTAATTCTGCTAAAGTAATTCTTGATGGAGAAGAATATAATATTTTATTAGATTATTTTGATATGTATAGTGAGAATGTAAAAAAGCAAATAAGAAATGAATCACTTTATCATA
Organism: uncultured bacterium; assembly: GCA_959020415.1. Lineage (GTDB taxonomy): Bacteria > Bacillota_I > Bacilli_A > RF39 > UBA660 > Coprosoma. The sequence continues at coordinate 14,902 of CAUERX010000011.1, forward strand.
ATTTATCTAAGTATATTACTACCTATAGTCAATTAGAAACCAAGTATAAAAATTTAGATATTGACCACAATTACTTGCAACAAGATTATATAAATCTAAAAGAATTATATAGTAATTTAAGAAAGTTTATATACGAAATTTTTCAAAAACTTAAATCATTTTTTAGAGAATTATTGTTATCAAAAAACAATAATCAAAAAGAAGAAATCATTGATATATTGAAAGATTGTTATGACAATAAAATCTATGATTCGATAGATATTAAAGATATAACAAAAGATACTAACATCCAAATCGTCAATGATAATCAAACTAAATCATTAGAAAAAGACTACGATATTTTTAAATAGTCGTAGTCGTTAGATACTAAATTTTGACAATTTAGAAACACACTTGCAAATTGACATAATCAATTAGCGTGCATAATAGTTTATACAATATAATATTATATTCCTAATAAGTTTTTTACTTCATTTATAAATTCATTGTCTATATCTAAAAATTCTGCTACTCTTGTTGCCAAAATTCTTTTAACAGAATCTTCATTTCTAACTCCATCAATTGTAGTTTCTTGAAAAAATTCTTCTTTTGTTTGTGGAATCTTATCTAATGTAATACCTAGAATATTATTTATCAAATCTAAAGGTGCATACAATTCTATGCAGTCTTTTTGCAAACAATTATCATCATTAGTATCGCCATCTTTAATTATCAAACAATTTTTACCTAAATTTTCTAACTCCACTTTTAGATTATCAGCATTACTTTCCCCACCAGCAGGTAATAAAATATAATCTGAATCTTTTCCTAGTATGTTAATTGCTTTTTTAAACCATGGCAAATCATATTTTCCTTCAACTAACAAGTATTTTTTTTCTTCGGTGTTATCTAAACAGCTTAATAGTTCAGATAATGTTTTATAATTATTGGTATATAGCGGTATTATGTTTGCCATGTTTCTAACCTCCATAATTTTCTTGGAGTGAGTTGTTAAAATTGTTTGGCCAATTTTATTTTGTAATTCAGATATCATATTTTGACAATTATTTATCGAAAATGAATTTTCTATTTCATCAATTCCTACTATTACATTATCGTAATTATTTCCTACCAATAATGCGTACATTAAATTTTTTTGAAAACCAGATCCTCTTGCCTCAACTGGTATGCCATTGCTAGAAACATTAAATTTTATTGCAGCATCATACTTTAAAGCTTGCTCACCAACAATTGTAGTATTTTCATTATTAACAATAATTAACTCATTATCTACTCCATCAATTACTTCATTAACCGAATTTTGCAAAGTCGTTTTTAATTCATCCAATAATTCTTCTCTAGTATTACTAAGGGTTTTAGCAATAGCCAACTGAGTTATTAATTGTTTAGGGTCATAAGCAGAAACAGGAATATAAATATATCTCAAATTATCTATATCAGAAATATTGTCTGACGAAGAGTTCAGCTTATACGAAGAAGGTGTATAAATTTTTTTATAAAAATTTTTATTTACTAATATGCCTATTTCAACAGGTTGTGTTAGATCTCTTACAAAAGATTTATCTACCTTTTCCTGATTAAAGAAAATATCTAATGCTTGCAATACAGTTGATTTTCCAGCATCATTTTCTCCAATCAAAATATTATGTTTATCAATCGGAATACTCATTTTTTCAAACGCTTTAAAATTTTTTATGTATATTTGCTCTATCATAAATACCTCCTCTACATAAAGCAAAAAGCAGCATAAACATTATAAGTTTAATACTGCTCACTTATGTATTTATTATATCATGAATTCTTACAATAATCGACAAAAATAATACAGTTATTGATTTATGTTAAGTTTTATTATATAATCTATTTAACGAGTGAGGGATATTTTTTTGATAAAAGGTTTAAAACCCTCTTATCAATCGCTCCATTTGCAGTTAACTCAAGTTCGTTCTTGAGTTTTTTTATGCCCAAAATCTCCCGTAGTCAACTTGGAAATTACCAAATAAAAAGAATCACTACTAAAAAAGTGATATCTTTATAATGTTTTACCAAAAAGTAATAATAATTTATCTATTACATAGTTCAAATACCTTTCTAATTGTATTAGCCGTTCTTATAGTTATCCTGTTTGAAATTTCTGTGCTTGCTGTTTTTGACCACCAATTTGTTTTTCGATAATCTTTCAAACTATAAGACCAAAAAATATTATTCTTATATTCCTGTACATGTTCCAAAGGCACCTTTGGCTCTCCAATAGCACTATATACTTCATTGTAAGTGGTAGGCGGAATTACAAAAATTATATTATCATATATTTCTTTATTACCCAATCCCCACCATTTAGGACAATTATTTAATAAATATTCTAATTCAACTTTAGTAATAATAAACACAGGAATATTTAAACAAAACTTGCCATTAATTATTTCTTCAATATTCATTTTTATAGTGTCTTTATCATCAATATCACTTTCAAAAATAACATTACCACTATTGAGATAAGTAATAACATTTTTGTATTTCTTTTCTAACTCTATTTTAAGTTCAGCCATTGACACCTTATTTTTTCCACTTATATTAATGCCTCTTAATAAAGCAATATATTTAATCATAATTTACCTCCCAAGTTATTTGTAATAACCCTCACCTTTAAATAAATTATATAACAAATAATAATCCAAAGCAACAAAACTACCAGCATGCATTATTCATAATAAAACCCAAATAAATAAAAGTCAAAAAAGAATTAGCTTTATACAAACTAACTCTTCCTTCATAAAATTATTTTTTCTTAACAGGTATCCAGATTTCACCATAATAGTTTTCATCTTCCACCCCATTTGGATATTTTGTAGGATCTTCATACATTTCAATATTATATCCTTCTGCAATTTCATAATTTTTGTTATTTGGTAACCATTCAGTAAAAATCTTTTCGTTTATTTCCTGAATAGTTTTAGCAGAAGGTCCAACACAAGGAAATACTGCCCAAGTATGTTTTGGAATAACTCTCGTAATAAATCCCTCTGGCACCTCTAACGTAGGAATATAGTTATCGGCAATCATATAATTAAATTCATTACCACCCATCTCTAAATCCATATTAATTCCGTAAAGTCCGCATACAACTCTATCCTTCCCAGAATTAAAATATTCTTTCCATAGTTTAGGTACATCTACCGTAGCACTTTCATACTTAAAAGTTTTTGAAAGTCCCATCACCGTAAAAGCATCCTTATCAATAATTTTGTAATCCATAGTATAACCACCTTTCAATGAAAATTTTACTTTCAAAGGCGCAAAAGATTTAACTAATGCCCCTTCCTTGCGAACAGCGGTCAGTGTAATATTATGGAATCTTAAAAACGCTTTTGTAAAACTATCCGGAGAATCATAACCATATTTAAGCGCTATATCTATAATTCTTTCCTGTGAATGAAGCAAATCATTACCCGCAAGAGAAAGTCTACGCTTTCGGATATACTCGGCAACCGTAAATCCACAAAGCATTGCAAATCCCCTTTGAAAATAAAATGGTGAAATACACACGTGTTTTGCAATATCATCAACCGTTAAATCTTCAGTTAAATTTTCTTCAATATAATTAATAGCCTCACTAATACTCTCCATCCATCCCATAATATATCTTCCTCCTCGTTCGTAATTCCATAATACATCATTTAAAAATAGTATACCCGATTTTTTATGCTTTCTTTTGTCTAAGTCTTATTAATATAATCAATTAATGGCTTTAAATTCTCTTCCTTTACATAATTAGCACCATTTTTAAAAAGCCCCATCATCTCCTTATCTAAAGAACCATCTTTCTCCATCGCTTTACCAACCATTTGAAATATTTTTTTATAAACTCCCTTTAATTTATCATAGTTAATACCACCACGCATATAAAAAACAGGTATGTCTATATTATTAGCTTTTCTTAAATCTTCAATATAGTTTTCACTTTGCGGATATACTCCAACAGCACCACAACACCTTACATCATAATTTTTTAATGCCTTACTTAATCCTTTAATTTTCGTTGCAAAAATCCAACCCAAAAATATTATCTCATCATTTTTAGATAATTTATTTTTTGCCTCTTCTAATGAATAAAATGGAACATTCAAATTTCTACTTAAAAGCTCCGCATACTTCATTGTATGACCTGTACCACTTTGATAAACAATTGCCTTCATAAATACCTCCTAAATTCCCTAATCTAATTATAACATCAAAATCGCAAACAAAAAGTAGACAATTACGTCTACTTTACACATGTTTAATATCTGTATATTTTGATATTTCACGATTTACAGTTCTAATGTCATTTAAATTAAGATCATGCACATCATTGTGTCCTGTAATTCGTCCAAAAACTTTCAGTTCCTCATTAACAACATTAAGATAATTTTCCAGTCTTTCAGCACTTTTTTGAACATTTAAGCGCTTAACTAAACTATCATCCTGCGTTGCCACCCCAACTGGACAAATTCCACTATTACAAATACGATACTGCTGACAAGCGATAGCCATCATTGCCGCTGTTGCAATTGCCACCGCATCAGCTCCCATTGCTAAAGCTTTAGCAAAATCTGCTGAAGTTCGTAAACCTCCTGTAATAATTAAATCAATATCTTTATTATGCTTATCTAAATATTTACGCGCTCTATGCAAAGCATAAATAGTTGGCACCGAAGTTGCATCCCTAATAAACTTTGGACTAGCACCTGTTGCCCCGCCACGACCATCAATAGTTATAAAATCTGGGTCAGCAAAGCAAGCAACTTCTAAATCATCTTCAATCCTTCCAGCCGCAAGTTTAATACCAATTGGCTTCCCATCGGATTTTTCTCGTAAACTAGAAACTAATTTTTTAAGATCTTCTTTCGAATTAATATCTTCAAATTTAGATGGACTAATAATATCCTCTCCTGAATTTTTACCACGAACTTCAGCAATCTTTTCAGTCACCTTAACTCCCGGTAACATACCACCCATTCCTGGCTTCGTCCCTTGTCCAATCTTAATTTCGATTGCATCGACCTTTTTCAAATTTTCATCGTTTACACTATATTTATTAGGAACATATTCAAAAATATATTTATAAGCCTTATCAAATTCTTCTGGTAAAATACCACCTTCACCACTTGATGTCGCCGTTTTAACCTTACTACTACCAAGCGCTAAAGCTTCTTTAGCTTCCCTTGATAAAGCGCCAAATGACATATGTGAAATAATAACTGGACTATCGATAACTAAAGGTTTTTTAGCTTTCTTTCCAATTATTGTTTCTAAACTAACATCATCTTCCTCCATGAGTGGCATTGGATTAAGCTGCGCCCCCATTACAAGCACATCATCAAAATTAGGCATCTTTAATTTAGTTCCCATAGCCGATATAATCATTTCACCAGTTTTCGCCATTTCATGAATATCTTTCATGTAGCCTTCAACTGAATCATTATCCCGTTCATACTCTTTTAAATAATTTTCCAATTTATTTTCTGAAGTATTTTCCTTAAGAACCATAAGTTCCTCTTTAACTAAAGGGCTTTCCTCTTCGGCTAATTTCTCAAATAAATATTTAGGAGCCCCGCACATTGGACATTTCCAATCATCAGGTAAATCCGCAAATTTAACTTTTTCCACAGCCTCATCATAAATATGGCCACATAATTTGCACTTATACTTGCTCATTAATAATTTTCAGCCTTTAATTCAAAATAAGCTTTTGGATGTGCACAAACTGGACAAATAGCCGGTGCTTCTTCTCCATAATGAATGTGTCCACAATTACGGCAAACCCACATTTTTGGAGCTTCTTTTTTAAATACAGTTTCATCTTTAACAGATTCTAATAATTGTAAATATCTCTCTTCATGAGATTTTTCAATTTTAGCTACTTCTTCAAATAAGTAAGCAATATAATCGAATCCTTCTTCTTTTGCTGTTTTAGCAAATTCAGCATACATGTCTGTCCATTCATAGTTTTCACCTTCAGCTGCTAATTTCAAAGCTTCTTTAGTATCAACTTTTAAACTATCTTTAATTTCACCACCAAATAATAATTTTAACCACATTTTAGCATGTTCTTTTTCATTATTAGCAGTCTCCTCAAAAATAGCTCCAATTTGTTGATAACCTTCACTTTTAGCAGTTGATGCAAAATAAGTATATTTGTTTCTAGCTTGGCTTTCTCCTGCAAAAGCAGTTAATAAGTTTGCTTCAGTTTTACTTCCTTTTAATTCCATTTAAATCTCTCCTTCTTTCTTTTGGCATTCTTCACAAATACCTTTAAAATTAATCTCGTAATCCATTACTTTATTATTACCAATCAAGATATTTTCGTTTAAAAAATCTCCATGAACATCAATAATTTTTAAACACTTAGAACAAATAAAATGAGCGTGTTCATCATTGCGGTCAAAGCGGTCAATATTATCATCCATTTTAATCCTTCTTATCATTCCTAAGTCTGCTAGTAAATTAAGATTGCGGTAAACAGTTCCTAAACTAATATTAGGCATCTCTTCTAAACACTTTTCATGCACTTCACTAGCCGATGGATGCGAATAACTATTATTGATAATTTCCAAAATTAGATCTTTTTGTCTCGTATTCCGCAAAAATATCCCTCTTTTCTTATTAGTAATGGTTACTAATAAAATTATATCACAAATAGTAAAAGTTACAACCCCAAAACAAAAAAAAATCCCTAAAACGGGATATTCATTAAATAGTTCCTCTTTTTTTAACAAAACCTTTACTAATACCAGATAAATAACTACTAACATCTCTAGTACTTTGATTTAATTCATCAATAAATTCAGATACACCTAATGAATTATCATCATTATATTTTTCTAAGTCCTCGGCCGTTAAAGTTTTGGCTGGAATTCTCGACTGACCAACAACCGCCAAAGAGGATGGTAAATTAATAAAGCTATTCATAAAAGTTAAATTAGGTTCTTTAGCAAAAGCTTCAATTAATTCATTGTTTAATATAAGACCACCCGGTAATCTATAATAATAACTAGCAACTGGTTTATAATAGTCACTCTTTACTACTTCTTCAACTTCCTCAAGTAAAGCATAACTTAATCTTTTAGTTTTAAATGGCACATATTCCAATCCTGAGCAACTAAAGCATGCTTTTCTTAAATACGATATATGCACAGTTTTATAGTTAGTCACTCTTCTTTCCAAAGACACTAAATTATCTACTAACAAATCGCTATTATCTGAAAAAGGTTGAATATCAATAAAAGACATAAATCTTCTCCTTTGCTTAATGAGTTTAACATATCTTAAGCAAAAAATCAATTGTTACACCTTTTGCCCATTTGAATAAAATATTTATAGAAAAGAAGAGATTTACTTGAACGAAAAATTTAAATGTAATTCCTGTGACAGAACTGATGCCTATGGTCTTACAGGCATAAATACCTGTGGTATCGGAACTAAATGTAAAGACTTCATTGTCAAAGCGCTACCACAAGCACAAGATGTTCAACCAGGTTTAGAATATATGATGGAACCTTTACCAATTTTTGATAATCCAAATTATCAAGGTAGTGGCAAACTAAAAAATAAAACCGCTATTATCACCGGTGGTGATTCTGGCATTGGTAGATCAGTTGCCGTTCATTTCGCCAAGGAAGGGGCTAAGCCTATTATAATGAGCACGAAGACGCTAAATACACAAAAGGTTACATTGAATCATTAGGAAGACCTTGCCTTCTAATTTCAGGCGATATTAAAGATCCTTGTTTCCGTAACAACATTATTCAAAAAACACTTGAAACTTATGGGCAAATTGACGTACTAGTCAATAATGCCGGAGTCCAATTTCAACAAAAAAACCTAGAAGATATTTCTAATGAACAATTCGATTTTACATTAAAAACCAATATCTATTCTATGTTTTATTTAACCAAAGCTGCTTTACCTTATATGCAAAAAGGTTCTATAATCAATACAACCTCAATTACAACCTTCTATGGAGAACCTGAATTAATCGATTATGTTACTAGCAAGGGCGCTATTGTCGGATTCACTAGAGCCCTTGCCACTAATCTAGCCACTAAAGGCATAAGAGTCAATGCAATTGCTCCAGGTTATTTTTGGACCGCTTTGCAACCAGCCTGCTGGGAGCCTAATAAAATACCAACCTTAGGCGCTGATGCTGATATGCAAAGAATGGCTGATCCATATGAAATAGCTCCCGCCTTCGTTTACTTAGCAAGTGATGATTCATCGTACACAACTGGCCAAGTAATCCATGTAAATGGTGGACAGTATAAGGGGTAATCCTTATACTTTTTATTTGAAACAAAAAAAATGAATTTCTAAAATAGAAATTCACTTTTAACTATATTTTTATTTTTTATCAACAACAGTAATAACCGTTTTATACTTAAAGCCAAGCTGATCTATAAACTCCTTAAATTCAGCAAAATTTAATTTATTTATATCAGAAACTTCATCTATTTTTTATAAACCTGAACAGTCTTTATTATAATGAAAGTTACCTAAAATACTGCTATGACTTTCAAATCGTTTTTTAGAATATTCATTTTAGCGTCCTTTTTATAAAGTTCAAACCACTCTGCATCAAGAATATAATTACCTTCTAAAACATTACAAACTATTTCCTTAAATTCTAAAAGTTTGTCAGTAACAGTAGAAACTTTAATAACAATAAAGTCATCTTGAATAAACCATCCAAATCCTATTCTGCCATAAATTATTTCTTTATTTAATAATTCATCACGCAATTTAGAAGTCCCCCCAAAATTCATCCATAAAAAATAATCTAAATAAAAATAAGCAGTATATTTTTTATAAGCATTCCATTCCTTAATATCTATTTTATAAACAACATACTCAGATAGCGTCGTCACTAGTAAAATTATTTCACTAGATTCTTCTTTAACCTGAGCTACATCTTGAATCATGACTTTCTCAAAGTCATTTTCATTTTCTAATTTTTTACAAACCTTCTTTACTAAAGATAAAATTTTCTTTGCATCAAAAGCACCAGAAATAAATAACTTTTCATTTTTTGGTTGATAAAAAGTATTATAACAAATATCAATTAATTCCTTATCAATTTTTTTAACAGTCTCTATCATCCCAAATACCTGAAATATAATCATTAATACAAAATAAATTTTTTTGAATCTCGCAAGAAACTAAGTGTCCTTCTGAATCAAGACATTCCCTTATCTCTTTATAAATGAGTTTTTTAGTTATCAATATATCGTCATTTGAAAAACTAGCTTTATTAACTGCCAACAACAACTTCTCAAGTCCGTACTCTAATTCGTTTGTTGTTTTAAAATAATAACAAGTATCCTCATATGACGTTCTTGCATTAAATGGCATATTTTTATCACCATATAAGTGTCCTAGATTTCCATAATAAGAATGCTCACAAACTAAATGTTGCAATAAATGAGCCATCCCATCTTCCAAATGATACCTTTTACCATTAGTAATAAAATTTTTATCGCGTCCACCGTAAGATATATAAAGAAGCATTTGCAGTATGTTTAGTTTTATAACTATAAAAATAAACCTCAAAACCATTATCCATTATATGTTTTTCTACTAATTCGTTCATTCTTTTTCACATTCTAAAAAATAAATCAGAGCCAAATTTAATCTTTTAACAAACTTAACTATATCCAAAGGCGTAATTGCCAAGCACCTTTTATAATCTTCGGCAAATGAAATACTTAAACCAAAATAAACATCTATCTCGTCATTAATAATTGCCATTTTAGAATCTTTGTCATACTCTAAATCAAACGCCATTGATTTTTTAACTTTTATTAAAATATCTTCAAGCAAATCGCCATTAATACTATCTATAAAATCTTTAATTGTCAAAATTGTCGCTTCCTTGTTATGGCAACTAATTTTAGCAGAAATAATTAAAATTCCACTATCTATTGAATATGAAGAATTTAGTGAATAAACTAAGCCTCTTTCCTCTCGCACCTTTTTAAATAAAATACCAGTGGTTCCTAAACTAAGTAAATCAACTAACAATCCTAACAAATCTTCATCTTCTCTTCGCATATTATCAATTTTATATACCATTTTAAGCATCGATTAATTGAAAGGCCCTTTTTCATTTATTTCCTTGACCTTTTTATTAATCTTCAAAGGATGAATTAAAGAATGATTAAATTTTTCATAATGTTTATTTTTATCTAAACAATCTCCTATAACTTTGTTAACCTTATCTTCATCAATATTGCCTAAAACAAAAACATATGGTGATTTTGTTCCAAGGTGTTTCATATAAAAATCACTTACTGCTTTTAAAATTGTAATATCAAAAACTTCTGGATGACTTAAAGGTGAATATCCTAAAAAATCAGGATCAAGTTCTTCATAAACACGCATACTAGAATATCCATCTATATTTTTAATATCATCTTCGAAACCAATTTTTTTGAGTCTCTTTTCTCTTTCAAAATCTTCCGTATCAAAGAATCCATTCTTTAATTTCGGATTATAAACAACATCAAATAAAAACTTACAAGCACTTTCAAATACTTCTTCACTCAAATATTTTTCTTCAAGCGCAAACATTGTAACTCGCATAAAAGCCTAATGACCTTTGAAAAAATATCCATATTTAATATCATAAATATAATTTTCAATTAAAGCTTTATTTAAACTTTTCACTGTTGGATATTTAGCCGAATACCTTGACATTAGCTTGCTAAATCAAAGATTCTTCACCTTTATATTCAAACGGAAAATAAAGCCTAATTACGGTTTGTCTAAATCTGTTCGTTTTAATAATATGAACTTTTTCCACTTACAATCACATCCTTATCTTCATTATAACGCGAAACCTTATATTTAACTAAACACAAACGTCTAAGCAGAAAAAACATATAATATAAAAATGAGAGGAAGGATAATTTTGAAATATTTAATTTTAATTGATATTGACGGAACTTTAGAAAACGATAAAAATATCGTTAGCCCCAAAACTATTAAAAATATAGAAAAAATTACTAATCAAGGCCATATAGTAGTTCTAGCCTCTGGACGAGCAAGATACAGCGTTATAAAAGTTAAAAATCAAATTCACAGCAGTAATTATATTATTACTTCTAACGGCGCTGAAATTTATAATACCTCTAATAATCTAATTATTTATGGAACTTATCTTCCAAACAAAGAACTTTTACAAATTTACAATTATGCATCTAAACTAAAAATTAAAATTAAAATTGCCAAAGGCAATTATGAATATATAAATTATCCCAAAGAAAATAATTATCAAATAATAATTAATGATTTTAAAACTATAATTAACCAAAATATTAAACAAGTTATGTTTATAAGCCAAAATAATAAATTAAAAAAGCTTAAAAGTTATATTAAGAAAATGTCAAGCATAAAAATCATCAGAGAATCAACCTATAACCAAACTCCTTGGTTCAGTATCGTTAATCAAGAAGCTTCTAAAGGAAATATGCTTAAAATCTTAGCTGATAAATTAAACATTCCTATAAAAAATACAATTGCTATTGGTAACGATTATAACGATCTTTCAATGATCAATAGCGCTCATGATAGTTACGCTATGGCCAATGCTAATAACATCGTTAAAACCCATGCTAAATACATAACTTATAGCAATAATGATGATGGCGTTGCTATTGCTTTAGAAAAAATAATGCAAGAAAAAAACATCGATTGATGTTTTATTTTGATAATTGACCAATTAGTTCATTATATTTATTCAATGTATCAGTATTTTGAAATACTACCTTATCACCTTCGACTGACCATGTTCCCTTAGAGCTAATTAATAAATCAATAATTTTACTTTGTGTATCTAATAAATTATTAATTTTTTCACTAGCTGTTTTTAATTCATCCTGTGATTCTTTGAAATCAGATTCAGCTACTCCTCGAAGCATTAATTCCTCATACAAATCAATATAATAACTGTTTAATTTTTGATTTTTAATCTTCTTCATAATTTCTTTTTCACTAGTCATTTTAGTTAATTTTGTTAACTTTTCATTAAAAGAATTTTTAGTTTTCGTTAAATACTCCTTTGACTTTACAAAATCTGGTCCGTCGCTTTTATAATTATCAGCTGATAATAAATTTGCTAACTGCTTATCTTCCATAATATCCAATACACTTTTTAAAGTGGTACTATAATCATCCAAGTATTCTTTAATCGTTTTTTCAACCACCGCATAATCACCATTTGTTTTTATTGGCGTATTATAACGAGCTGTCATAATGTCCTTTTTAGATAACTCTGCAATTTCATCGCGCAAAATATCTTCCTGTTTCAAATCCTTAACAATCATATATCCTATAGCTGCAGCTATTACCAAAACAACAACTGCCACTAAAATAATTATTTTCTTTTTTGTTTTTTTCTTATCCATAGTATTCCTCCTAACAATATTATATCACTATTTAATTTTATGTAAATACTGAACAAATATAATTGGTTGACTTTCCCTTCAATATAATTTTAAGACTTTAATTTCACGTATATTTTTTTACAATTTTTGCATTTACATACTTTCTTTAAGTTTTTTTAATGAGTATCACAGAATCTCATAACGATTTTATTAATTTACCCACTTTAAGTAAAAACGGAAACGTTTCATCTGATAGTGCGAAATTTACAGTATCTGTTCAAACAAACACCATAGTTTCAGAATATGACTTCACACCCATTTTAACAAAAGATGTTAACAGAGCTTACACAGCTAGCTTCAAAATTCCTGCTAATAAATTAACTACCAGTAATGAAAAACTTCTAATAATCCTTATAGTTTAAATATCTATTATAATGAGAATTTAAAGCTAATAAAAAAGAGATTATTCTTTCATCTTATAATGCAAATCACTATTTACTAATAGAAAATGATAATACACTATCTGTATTAAATAAAGAAAACACCACAAAAACTGGTAAAATTTTCAAACAGCACATTCCTGTAACCGATTTTACATTTAACCGTGATATTTTTAACCTTAAAAAAGATAGTACCACTAATTTTAAAAATTCAAAAACCAACGATAGTTTATATCAAATCATCTGTATCTTGCTAACTAGCTTAGTCAGAATAACTATAAGTCTAAAAAAAATATTATATTAAAATATATTTTAATAAATTAATAAAATTTAGTGGGATTACTCATAACTTTAATTATTAAATCCATATTATCATCGATAGCCATAACATTTCGTTTAATCATGCCACATTTCGCACATTTATAAACTATTTTATAAGTTTTTTTAAAGTTTTCAATAGCAATCGGTGTTAAAACGCCATCACAATTAGCCTGCCTATCCCCTGGATTAATGTCCACATGCTTCGAACATAAACATTTATGACAATGATCTCTTGCAGTATAACCCAAAGGAGATACACTTTCGCCACACACCTCACATATAAAAGGCTCATCAATCATTGTAAACTTCTTTAAAGTCATTATACCACACTCCTTTTATATAATAACACACACCTCCTAAAATATAAAGACAAAATTACGCTTTATTTATTAAGCTTTTTCCATTATAATATAAATGGTGAAGAAAAATGAAAAAACCTGAATTATTGTCTCCTGCCGGAAACATGGAAGCTTTAAAAACAGCCATTCATAATGGCGCTGATGCTATATACTTATCTGGGAAGAACTTCGGAGCTCGAAAATTTGCAGAGAATTTTGATAACAAATCATTAATTGAAGCAATTAACTATGCCCATCTATATGATGTTAAAATTTACGTAACAGCAAATACCTTAGTTTATGAAAATGAGGTTGAGAATTTTATCAGTTATTTAAAATTTCTATATTTAAATGGTGTCGATGCTGTTATAATGCAAGACATTGGGATGATGTCTTTAGCTAGAAAAATTGTCCCTGATTTAGAAATCCACGCCTCTACACAAGGCAATAATTGTAATGATGATACCTTAAAATTATATAAAGAATTAGGCGTATCTAGAGTCGTTTTAGCTAGAGAACTATCACTAAAACAAATAAACGAATTAAAAACTAATATTGAAAAAGAAGTTTTCATCCATGGTGCCCTTTGTATTTGTTATAGTGGTTGCTGCTTATTCAGCAGTTTAAACGGTGGTAGAAGCGGTAACCGTGGTGAATGTGCTGGTCCCTGTCGTCTACCTTATGCTCTAATTAAAAATAATAAAGTAATAAAAACTAATGGTAATTTTCTTTTGAGTACTAAAGAATTAAATACAACTAAACATATTAAAGAAATATTAAAAAGTAACATTCAAAGCCTTAAAATTGAAGGCCGCATGAAAAGCCCCGAATATGTTGGATTTGTTACTAAAATGTATCGCAATTTAATTGATGATATTACCTTAGATAAAAATTACAATAAAAATCTTAAAAAACTATTTAATCGTGAGTTTACAAATGGCCATCTATTTAAAAATAAAGAACACGAACTTATAAACCAAGAAAATCCGAATCATCAAGGAATTAAAATTGGAACTGTTATTACTACTAATAAACGAATAAAAATCAAACTAACTGATGACTTAAATCAAAACGATGGAATTCGTTTCAAAGAAAGTAATAAAGGCATGATAATCAATAAACTTTATAACGAAAAAGGACTTTTAATTAATAAAGCAAATAATAATGATATCGTTTATTTAGATAATAAAATTAATTTAAAATCAAATGATACTGTTTTAAAAACTATAGATTATAATCTTCAAGAAAATTTAAAAAAATATGAATTAAAAAAACTTCTAATCGATATTGATATTCGAGCTTTAATTGGCAAACCATTATCTATAACTTTTAAAGATCAAAAAAATACTGTTTTTATCCAAGGAAATATTGTTGAAAAATCTATTACTAGTCCTATTACTGAAGAGCAAATTAAAAAACAAATATCGAAACTTGGTAATACCCCCTTTACAGCTAATAAAATATCTATAACCATGGATTCCAATATTTTTATTTCAATAAAAGAGTTAAACGATCTCCGAAGATGCTTAACAGAAAAACTTATCAACAAAAAAATAAAAATAAATCGCCAATTACCAGATATTAACATAACAAAAAAACAAATAAAGTGTAATCAAAAAATAAATATTAACGCTTACATAACAAATGAAGAACAATTAACTACCATTTTAAATGAAATTGATACCATCTATACTGATAATTATCAACTATATTCAAAGTATAAAAATAAAAATGTTTACTATAAAACCAATCGCACGAGTCCAAATCTTCAAGACTTTAATAATGAAAATTTACTACTCACTAATTTAGGTGATGTTTATAAATATTCAAAAAATAATAATTGCCAAGGAGATTATACTTTAAACATAACAAATAGCCATAGTTCAAAATTTTTAAACAATCAAAATATCAAAACTATAACCCTCTCACCAGAGCTGAGTTTAACAGATATTAAAAATATTTCTACCTATAGTAATAATCTCGAAGTTATAATTTATGGGACTATTGAACTAATGATTATAAATCATTGCATAATTAAAACTAATGATGGATGTCATAACTGCAAAAATGATAAATACTATCTTAAAAATAATCAAAATAAATTGTTTCCTATCATTACCAAAAATTGTCAAACTCATATTATGCATCATGGAAAAATTAATCTATTAAAAAATATAAATACTTTAAAAGAATTTGGTATTACAAATTTTCGGCTAGTGTTTCTTGATGAAAGTAAAGAACAAATACTAAATATTATAAATCAAATCAAAGGCAAATAAAAAATAATAAAATACAAAAAAAGAAAGCTATTTTAGCTTTCTTTTGTTATCTTCTTAAATGATTAAAATCCTCATACTTAAGAATATATCTATAAGCTGTTTCGTTATGGAAGATTAAGAACCAACTTTCTAAATCCTCACGGATTTCATTACAAATAATTGGTGAATGTAATTCCTCTTCAATATCAACTAAATCATTGAACTGTTTAATATTAACAACATCATATTTTGTTAAGTCAGGCATATTATCTGCTTCTGCAATAATATCACCATATTCTTTTAAAATTTTATTTAATTTTAATACATATTCAGATTTCTTAGTAGTTGTGAGAAGCTTACTTACAAATATTTTTAACAACACCAATGTAAAGATTAATAAAGCTACACCGAATATCAATAATGGAATATTCATGCTATCATCGTTTTCGGTTGTCTTGTAAACTGTTTCATTACCATGATTAACATAATCAGGCTTAATTTCAATTGTTGGTTTTAATAATGGGATTTGAAGTGTCATTACATTACTTTCTTGTAATGTGTTCTCTGCACCTTTCATACCACCAGTTACATTAATTTTAAATGCAACATCAACACGAGCATCTACTGATAAACCAAATTTATTTCTAAAGTCAGTCATAATTTGATTATATTTATTATAATCAATTGTTACTGTTTTATTAACAGAAATAGTTTTACCAGTACCTGTCTTTGTTTCGCTCGGCAAAATAGTATAAGCCTTTGACCATACATCTACTGATTTAGAATCAGATTCTGAATAAGTACCTTTAGCAGTCGCCACCAATTCATATGAATAAGTATAATCTAAATCTTTAGAACTTTGGAAATTATACTTTGTATCAACCTCAATACGGTCAATTAATGAAGTAATATACTGTTTATTCATACCTAAATAAGGTGTTGTAAAGAACTCATTTTGTTTCAGATATACTCTATAGCTAATATTGCTATTATAGTTATAATTATATAATTCTTCTCCTTGAGTTTCATCATGACTAACACTCCTTACAATCGCCCAAATTGCAAAAGCCATAGTTGCCAAAATGATAAGAATTATAAATACTTGAGCCCATTGTTTCAAAATAATTTTATTTTCATTTTTTTGTTTCATTACTATCTCTCCTCTTTATTCTTTTAAGATACCATTCCGCTTAACCATACTGATGGATAACCAATATATGGAATTACAAATGATACTTTTCCATTTATTCGATCAAAACCAACCTTATCTAAATCATTAGCATTGTTATGATCACCTTTAGTAACAAATAATTTATTACCATATTCATCATTAGTTATTTCGACAATTCTATGAACAACAAATTTCGAACCACTAGTAAATTGAATAATATCTCCTTTTTTAAGTTCATCTTTTTCAGCAGTAGTAAGTTTACGAACAACCACAGCATCACCACGATTGAAAGTTGGTGACATACTACCAGATAATACAGCAATCGGTTGATATTTAAATACTCCAATTACAAATCCTGCGACCAAGGCAATAAATACAAAGACAGGAACATACACCACAGGGTTGTATTTTTTTCTCGCTCTTTTTGATAATCGTTCCATCTTATTAACATGAACATAATTTAAATAAACAAATACTGCCAGCGGTAGTGTAATACCAATTACTGCTGTTACAAACCAATCTAAACTCGGTACGATTGGAACAATAAATTCTGGCACAACTACAAATAAACGATAAATTATTGGTAATCTTGCCCCACCAATATAAGATAAATATGTAAGTACTCCACTAGTTACTGTTAGAGGAATTAACGTTGTAGCTGTATAAATAAATCCTTCTTTTAAACTAGAAAAATGATCACCGAAATTTGTAAAAGAAATATTAACTAAAGTAAATAAAATTATAATTAGTATAAAGTTAATTCTTTTTTTCTTTTCGATTCTAACCATTGAATTTCGTATAAACTCTTGAAAGAAAATAATTCCTCCAAACGCCCATAAATTTTTAATAATACTTAATATATCTTTTGAATATGGTGTTTTTTGAAAACCAAACACCAACCCTAATAAAAAGTAAATTATTATATATACTATCAATGCAATAATCAAACTCTGTGTTTTATTATTTTCGTCTTTGACCCTAAGAGACTCATCTTTACTTAAAAAGATCGCTACCCCGCATATAACTATCCACATAAGTGGATTAATAATTTCATTATATAGCGGTGGATTCATTGGGACTAGCCAGAAAATATTAAATAACAGATATACAATTAATAGTCCATACAATATCAAGTTTTTCTTCATATCATAACCCCTTTGTACATCAAATTTATATTATTTTTCCCCTATCATCACTACTATAACCAATTATAGCATAAGTTTTATTAATTATCAATTGAAATTACCAAAATTTGTAGCTTTTTACAACCGAAAATCGAAAAAAAAGAAACGTTTGAATGTTTCTTGATAATCTAAGCCTGAATAAAAGATAATACCATTAATAAAGCACTTGTCCTATCAGCTTCAGCTGGTTGCGTATTAACATTATTATAAGCAACAGTTACTGTAAATTCTTTAGTCCCACCTGCTGCGATAACATCGTCTTTAGCAATATTGTTATAACTATAAGTAATTGCCGCACTTGCTCCTGGTGTAAAAGTTAAACTACTTAGTTTAGCATCTAAACTACCACTATTTTCAACTTCAATAGTATAAGTAATACTATCATTAGGTACCAATAACTCGGCTGCAAAAGTAGCTGATAACTTGCTATCACCAACAGTTGCTGATTTGTTAACAGCATTTCCTACTGGTGTTCCTGGAGTAATACTTTTAATATGTACATCCCAAGAAGAAGTAATATTACTTGTTCCATTAATATTTAATTGTGTTGCAAATGCTGAATAACCAATTGCCATCACTAAAATAAGAGAAAATAGTCCTCCAATTAATAAATTTTTATATCTTGTCTCCATAATAAACGTCCTTTCTACCTTACCATTAGTATATCCTTATCATATCATATTTAAACGGGCATTTCAATATTTTAAGAAAAGAAAAACTCAAACTTAGATGTTTGAGTTATAAAGTTTTAAATTAAGCTTGCGCATAAGTTAAAGCAACTTTTAATTGAGCTGAAACATTTTGTGCATTTGTTTGGCCACCAGATTTGTTAACATATTCTGCTTTTACTACTAAATTAGCTTTACCAGTTTCTTTAACTAAAGTTGCTTTCCCTGGACTTGTAACAGTATATTTAATGTTACCATCTTTACTAACTGCCGTTAATCCCTCGTTATCAACAACCATGCCTTCAGTATCACTAGATAAAGTAATACCAGATAATGAAGCATCTAAAGTACCAACGTTTTTAACAGGTACAGTAAATGTAACAGTATCACCAGGACTAGTTAAACTTGCCGAAAAAGTAGCAGTTAATCCTCCTTCTTCAACTGTAAGATTTCCAGTTGGAATAGTTCCCATAGTTGAAGCTGGAGTTGTTGTACCATCTACCATATGTACATCCCATTTTGATGTAATTTCAGCAGTACCATTAATATTTAGTTGTGTTGCAAACGCAGCATAGCCCACTGCCATTACTAATACAATTGCAAGTAACCCTCCGATTAAGACATTTTTATTTTTTTCCACTTGATTTCCCTACCTTTCTAAAATAATTGGCAAGTATACTCCCTACCATTAAATAAATAATACCACAATCACTATTTTTATTCAAGTAAAAATTTCATAATTCATAAAAAAAGATTGTCGAAAATTGACAACCTTTATACTACTAATTAAGCAGTAGCTTGAGTGTAGCTTAATGTAACATTTAATGCAGCAGATTCAGTAGTTGTAGTTTCATTTTGTGCAACATCAGTAAATTCAGCAGTTACTGTCATAGTTGCAGTACCATCAGCAGCAATAGTTGTTGGTGTTGGTGCAGTTACAGTATATTTAATATGTCCTTTAGTTGCAGTTAAACCTTCAACATTTCCTCCAGTTAAAGATAAAGTTGGAGTAGCGGCTTGTGCTTTTAAAGTTCCAGCGTTTTTAACTGTTAAAGTATAAACTACTTTATCCCCTGGTTGTGTTAAATTAGCATTTAAAGTTGCCGTTAAGTCATTGCCCCCATACTTAATAGTTCCAGTTGGTGCAGTTGCTCCAGCTAAACCTGTTGTTGTATCAATAACCCCAGCTCCTGAAGTCTTAGTATTGTCGAAATGTACATCCCACTTTGATGTAATTTCCGCAGTACCATTAATATTTAATTGTGTTGCAAACGCAGCATAGCCCACTGCCATTACTAATACAATTGCAAGTAACCCTCCGATTAAAATATTTTTATTTTTTGCTTCCATTGTTTTTCCTTCCCTTTCTACATCCTGGTATACTACCATCGAATTAATAATAGCATATTTCAAAACTATTATCAATAAAAAATAACAAATTTTATACAATTGTTTACAATATTTATTATCTACTAACCACAATCATATATACTATTTAATGTAAAAAACAAACAAAAAAGGCAAATAATTAATTACCTTTAAAAGTTTTGTTACACTAATAGTTTAAGCAGATTGAACAAATGACAATACCATAGACAAAGTACTTGTTTTATTAGCCTCTGTTGGTTGACTAGTAATATCTGATTTATAAGCAACAGTTACAGTAAATGTTTTAGTTTTACCTGCAGCAATTACATCATTTTTAGCAATATTAGAATAACTATGTTCAATTGCTGTACTAGTACCTTTATCAAAAGTTAATTCACTTAATTTAGCATCAAGTGATCCGGCATTTTCAACCTCGACTTGATAAGAAATTGTATCTCCTGGCGAAACTAAATCAGTTTCAAAAGTTGCAGATAATTTATCAGAACCAATTACTGCTGATTTACTACTTGCTGTTCCTGTAGGTGTTCCTGCAGTTATTGATTTAATGTGTACATCCCAAGAAGATGTAACATTAGCTGTACCATTAACGTTTAATTGTGTTGCAAAAGCGGCATACCCTACTGCCATTACAAATACAATTGCAAGTAATCCTCCAATTAACGCATTTTTATTTTTTGTCTCCATACTCGTTCTCCTTCCATGGTTTTAGAATATTACCATCATCTTAATGATAACATAAAGAGATATTGATTGCAATATCTCTATGAAATTTTGACGTATTTTTTGATTTTTACATTGCTTTAGGAATACTAATACCAAGTATCCCAAGTAACGTCTCAATAACTTTATTGTTAAAATTTAAGACAACTTCCAAATCATCTTTTTGTTTACCTTCTAAGCCGATAATCTTATTATTTTGATAAAAATTATTAGCAACAACAGATAAATCATATAAGTAATTTGCAATATAATGTGGTTTTCTTTCTTTAGCAGCTTGATCAATAATATCACTAACCTCTAATAATTTTAATCTTAATGCTCTATCGGTTTCACTGTAAACACTGTTAGATAATTCACTATTATTCTCGTTTATAATTTTGTTAATACGTAAATATGTATATAAAATGTATGGACCGGTTTTACCATTTACTTCACTAAACTTTTTAATATCAAAAATATAGTTACGTTCTAAATCATTTTGTAAATCAGCAAATTTAATAATCGCATTAACAATTTTATCTAAATCTTCCTTGTCCATGTCTTTATTCTCTTCACGTAAAGAAACAAATGATTGTTGAACTTGTTTAATTAAATCTTCCAATTTTAAAGCACCGCCACTACGTGTCTTAAATGGTTTATTATCAGTACCATTCATAGTTCCAAAGCCATAATGCTCTAAACCACCTTCATACATGTGGCTCTTTTTAACAGCTCTAAACACCTGAACAAAATACATACTTTGACGTGCATCAACCACATAAATAATTGTATCAGGATTAAAGTCTTTAACCCTCTGCCAAATCGTTCCTAAATCAGAAGTTGCATATAAATACGCTCCATCACTTTTTTGTAACATAAGTGGTGGAAGTTCAAATTTATCAGATTCTTCCTTAACATCAATTATTTTTGCCCCATCATCTTCTCTTACAACGCCAGCTTTTTCTAAAAATGGCATCATTTCAGGAAACTGTGCATAAGCATGACTTTCACCATACCATAAGTCAAAATGAACACTTAAATAATCATAAATACGTTTAATATCACCTACTGATATATCCCATATTTTTTTCCACAAGATTTTATAATTAGGATCCCCATCTTGTAAATCTTTTGTAATTTGCGCGCACTCTGCTCTAACAGCTTCATTTTCTTTACATAAAGCACTCATTCTAGGATAGGCAACATTTAAGTAATCCAAATCAAATTCAATATCTTCATACTTTTGATCAGGAAAATCATGAATAATTGCATAAATTACTTGACCCATTTGTGTTCCAATGTCACCTAAATGCACATCACCAACGGTTTTGTTTCCTTTAAATTTTAAAATGTTGTTTATTGCCTGACCAATTACTGCGGACCTTAAATGTCCAGCATGTAAAGGTTTAGCTACATTAGGTCCACCATAGTCAATAACAATCATATTATTTTCTTTAGTTGCTCCTAAAATCTCTTTCTTCATTAATTCTTTTAAATTAGTACATATATACTCATCACTTACTTTAATGTTAATAAATCCAGGTGCCGCAAAAGTAACTTCTTTAAAATACTTTCCGAGGTTTTCATCCTTTTGAATAGCTTCTACCACTTCTTCACCAATTGCCATTGGTGATTTATGATAAGCTTTAGCTAATTTAAAGCAATCATCACATTGATAATCAGCATCTTTATTAGATTTATTAATTTTAGTATCATTTTCATAGCCTAATTCTTTAAACACTTTGTTAAATATCGCTTCCATAATTTCTCCTCCTTAAAATTAAAAAATCCTATAAAATAAGGACGAGTTTTCCCCGCGGTGCCACCTTACTTCATAGAATTTCTATGCTACTTAAAATCTTTAATGCAGATCTACAAACAGCTCCAAGGTACGTTCATAAAAGGTTATTTATTTAGTTCCCACTATCCTAAATTCACTTGAAACACTACTTTTATTACTATTCCTCTTCTTTGCCTTGCAATTAATTATAAACAATAATATTTAAAATGTCAATTATTTTTATAATTAACTAAATCATTTTTAATAGATTTTCTGAATCCACTATATTATTTGCTTTTGCTGTTAATAAATATTCTTCTACCCTATCTGCTGAAGTTTCTCGAAGATTATTTACTTCTTGATTACCGTTATAAAAACCAACTAAATTATTTAAATATGAATTATAAGTATTTTTATATGTATCATAATTTGCTTTTTCATAATTTAAATAGAAAATATATTTTTTATTCCCTTGATATTCATTTAAATGCTTATCTAAAATTTTCATTGCAATAACTATTGCTTTATACTCACTTATCTCATCACTAGATAAAGTGCTTTTTAAAATAGTTTCTTTTAATAATTTTAAATCTGAAATATAAGCTGCATAATAAAACATTTTATATGTTATAAATGCTTTATTTATAGCTTTATTTTCTATATCATAATCAAAACTTTGTTTAACAATTTTTTCGAAGTTTTTTATAAGTTCTTTTCCTGTTTCTGTATACTCTTCTAAATTTTTTTCTTCAATTAAAGAATTTAAATAAGAATCTGGACCAGTCATTATAGTAACTGTCATTACTTCTGCACCTGTTATTTTTTCTAACTGTTCTTTTGTTCCTCCATTAATAACTAATTCCGTAAACTTCTCAACATCACTTTGTTCCTTCACTGAATTATTGATTTCTTCAAAAAATATTATCAAGAAAACTAATAACAACAAAATTAAAGTAATTATTATAGCATTATTTTTCATATCACCATCCCCATATATTTTCAAAATAATTTCCATTTCCAGCTACATCAGAAACCCATAACCGCATAGAAATTTCATGTCCACGAGAACATCCCTTACTTACTCCACCCATAAACTCAAAATTCATCATTCCGTCATATATTTGATCTCTATTACCAGTATCTGCCTTTAACCAATTTCCATCATCACATGTAGAATAACCACAATTTGAATTATGATAACAATACTGGTGTGTATAATTTGAAGAAATGCCTGACACAGTAATGTTTGGTTTGCTATCACTTACACCAAATACCATACCATTTCCCCAATCACTATCCCAAACGTATTGATAACTATTAGTTAATTGTGGTGCTGTCCAATCAACTTTCATATTTATATAAACAACTTCGCTTTCATTACCAGCTTTATCAACAGTTTTGAAATAAGCTCCATTTATTCCTTCTCCCATAGAGAAAACATTTTCATTTACATACTCTTCTATATTCCATGGCCCCAACGAAGAACTAGACCAATATGTCTGAGCTATTCCACTAACATTATCATTTGGTAATAGTCTTCTATGAATTTCATATTGTGACCAAACATCATGATATGCTTCTCCTACATCTACTCCCGAATTCATTTTTCTAAGTTGATAATCCATTCTAGGAGCAGTTGCATCACGTTTAAATGTCTTTGAACAACTATTTCCTCCAGCTGCATTAGC
>CAUERX010000012.1 GCA_959020415.1 uncultured bacterium
ACACTTTTTATTATACCCCCCCCCCCCCCCCCTATTGTCAACTATTTCAACTCAAAATTCGCAAAAAAACTTTAGTTATTTTTTTAACTAAAGTTCAGGTGGGTCAAAAAAAGAGGCTTTACACCTCTCCAATTACGATTAATACCATTGGTTTGCATTCAGTTTGTTCATAAAAGTATTTACCAATTTTATCTCTAATTCCAGATTTTATTTTGGCAAAATCAATATAATTTGATTTCGTGTTTGATTTTATAACCGCTAGTGAAATCTTTTCAGCTTCTTTAATTAAATCAATATTATCTTTAACAAATATGAAGCCTCTTGTTAAAACCTCAGGTCCAGCAAGAACTTCTTTTGTTTTCTTATCTAAAGTAGCTGTAATAATAACAATTCCGTTATCGCTTAAAAGTTCTCGATCTTTTAAGACTAACTCTCCAACATCACCAGCAGCAAGTCCGTCAATTAAAATATCATCAACTGGGACTTTGAAGCCATTATCGACTAATTGTCCATTTTCAAAGTAAGCTACTTCACCATTTAATCTTAATAAGATATTTTCTTCAGCTATACCAACTCTTTTTGCAATATTAGCATTAGCTACTTGGTGACGATATTCACCGATTACTGGCATATAGTACTTTGGCTGCATAAGGTCAATTATCAACATTAGATCTTCACTTGAAGCATGGTGTGATGGAAATGTCTTGCGTGAAAGTTCAATAACGTCTGCACCTATTCTAGCAATGTTGTCTTGAATTTTAGTAGCAGTATGCTCCATTCCGTCATAAACAGGTGACGCGAATACAACTGTATCTTCTGGAGTTATAGTAATAAATTTATCATAACCTCTGATGATTCTTTGTAAATTTGAGAAAGGTTTTTCTCTTTCATCAGAAACTAAAATTACAACCTTCTCATCATTAACATGGTGAATAGAAGATATGCGTTTTTTATCAAAATTGATATATTTCATATCAATGGCTTTTAGAATAACGCCTTCTAATCTTTTCCCCATAATAACAACTTTACGGTCAGTCTCCATGATTTCATTAAATAATTCTTGAATACGATATAACTGTGCTTGATATATATTATACAAAATACGCCCTTCATGACGATTTAAGATTTCACGAATTTTTCCATTTGTACGATGGTTTGGTGAGGTAAATCCTCGTTTGTCCGCATATAATGATTCACTTAATAAACATAAAACACCTTGTTTACCAACATAAGCTAACTTACCAATATCTGTTTTATAAGCCCCTAACATAGTTGGGTCAAAAACAAAGTTTCCAGTATAGAAAATTGCTCCATCTGGTGTATATAAAACATAGCCAACAGCATCTGGTACTGTATGAGTTAAAGATATTGGAAATATACTATTTTGCCCGAATTTAATTTTCTTGTGAGGTTTGATTTCTACTAAACTTTCTAAGCTTAGTTTATCAGTTTCAAACTCCTCTTTAATTATTTCTAACGTAAATTTAGTCGCATATATTTTTAAATTTGGTAAATCTTTAATGATATCACATAAAGCGCCCATATGTTCATCGTGACCATGGGTAATAAATATCCCTTTTATTCTGTCCGAATTTTCTTTGATATAATCGTAATTAGGAATAATATAATCTACTCCTAGCATTTTGTCATCGGCGTATTTTAATCCAGCATCGAAGATGAATACATCTTTGTCAACTTCAACTACATACATGTTTTTCCCGGATTCATTTTGCCCGCCTAAAGCAAATATTTTTATTTTACTCATTTTTTCTCCTTTCTTCGTTAAATAAAAGCCTTAACAATTATATCAAAAATATATTAAAAAAGCAAACTTAATTGTTTGCCTAATCTTTATTAACAAATATTTTATCTAGCTCTTTAGTTGGAAGTAACATTTTAACATCTTTAATAATATTTATTTCAAATTCTCGTTTTTTAGATTTGAATTTTTCGCCATCAATACACCAACTTTTTTTAGGTTCTTCTTTTAATTTGATTTTTAAATTATCAGTGCGGTAAAAATAAAATCCTGGAACTTTAGTAATATCGCTGGTTTTAACCATGTAAAGTGATTTTATAATATCTTTTTTACTAGTTATGTTGGTCATTAAAACTTCAAATTTATTATCATCCATTTTAACATCATTAAAAACATCAATGCCCCCCATTCTGGTAGCATTACAAATTAATACAAATGAATATAAGCCCCTATATGTTTCACCATTACAGGTATATTCCATTTCAAATAAATGCGTCTTTCGATTAAATGATTTTAAAGCATTAATTAAATAAGCGAGATACCCAAGATTTTTCTTTAAATTTCTTGGTGTATCGTATGCAACATCGGTGAATTTTCCAAGACCTGCAACATAGACAAATGGTTGATTATTTATTTGACAAACATCGATGCCTTTAACTTTTCCATCTAAAACCATTTTTAAATTTGTAACAGGATTTTTCCCCATTCCAAACATGGCACCTATATCATTAGTTGTTCCAAGGGGGATATGTGATAACAGTAATCTCTTTTTTCTTTTAATGTTGCCACTAACAACTTCATTGAAGGTTCCATCGCCACCTAAAGAAATAACTAAATCTGTTTCATCAGGAAGGTCCTTAACAATTTTTTTAGCATGGCCTCCGTATTTAGTATATATTACTTCTACTTCATAGTTTCTTTGCTTTAAAATTGTTTGAAACTTATCAATCAATTCTCGTTTATTATTATGACCGCTATTGGGATTACAGATAATGACGCATTTTTCCATTTCAATCACCAACTACATTATATATTAATTTCCCTTTTTATTCAAGAAAAAAAACTGTTTTTGACAGTTTTCACTTGTTTAAATAATTTCATTTTTAATGTTTGGATTTTTCAATGCTTCAATTAATTTATCAATTTCTTCTTTACTATTGTAAAAGTATAAACTAATGCGACAAGTATTTTTTATATGAAGTTCATCTTTTAAAATTTTAGCGCAGTGGTTACCGGCTCTTGTACAAATATTATATTTATCTAAATAAATTGATAGATCTTGCGGGAAAATATTTTCATAATTAATGGTCACTATTCCACTTTCGCTAGTCGCATTATAAATGGTAACTTCAGGAATTTCTTCTAATCTTTGAACAAGGTAGGTTTTTAATTCGTGTTCTTCCTTTTGAATGTTTTCAAATCCTATTTTTTGTAAATATTCAATAATGTAACCAAAGCCAATAACTCCAGCAATATTTGGTGTTCCACCTTCTAGTCTTTCAGGCATATCTTTGTATCTTCTAAAACCATCGTTATTAAATTCAGCATTCATTCCGCCTCCAAAAATAATTGGTTTTAAGTCTTTAAGCAATTCTTTTTTACCATAGATAATACCAACGCCTGTAGGACCACACATTTTATGGGCTGAGAAAACGAGAAAATCAACATCTAAATCTTGAACGTCAACCTTCATATGAGGAACACTTTGGGCACCATCGTCAACAACTAAAATCCCATGTGCATGAGCGTATTCAGTAATTTCTTTAATCGGCCTAATATCGCCAACAACATTAGTTATATGAGCTAAAGAAATAACTTTGGTATTTGGTGTAATTGCTTTAATTACGTTTTCCATTGTGACTTTGTGATCACCAGTTAATTCAATATAATTAACTTTTATGCCAATTTGGTCACTTAGTTCAAACCAAGGTAAGACATTGGCAGCATGTTCACTTTTAGTAATTAATACTTCATCCCCAACTTTAAGATAATCCTTAAAGTAACCAAAAATAATTTTATTTAAAGAATCGGTAGCTCCACTAGTAAAAGCAATTTCATCTGCTTCTTTAGCATTTATAAGATTTTTAACTAATTCTCTAGTGTTTTCATAAGCTGCGCTTGCTTTAATACTTAAAGTATAATCTCCGCGGTGGGCGTTTGAACTATAATAATTATAGTAATCACTGGTAGCTTCGCCTAAAATTTTGGGTTTTAAAGTAGTAGCCCCATTGTCAAAATAAATAATGCCTGTGTCTAATATCTTGAAATCTTCACGGTTCATTTTTCACCTCCAATATTTTTCAATTATTTTTTCCATTTCGGTATGGTCAGTTAACTTTTGCATAAGGAATCCCTTAATAAGTAAACTTTCGGCATCTTTTTCACTAATGCCACGACTTTTTAGGTAAAACATTTCTTCGTCTTTGCACTTACCAATGTGGGCACTATGATTAGCGACAACATCATTTTCGTCAATGAAAAGATTTGGATGAATTTCACAATTGTTATTTGTTAAATTAATTATACGATTATTTTGATTTAATACACAGTTTATTTTATTTTTAGGAACAAAACCGGAAACAGCAAATTTTAAAGTGCCATCTTTTATATTAACACCATGATTTATAATATTGCTTTCAGTATTTGGAAAATTATGATAAACCATCAAATCATATTTTTCATCGTTCTTGCTTATAGTCTTTAGTGTATAGTTAACTTTTGTGTTTTCGCCATTTAGATTAAAAATTAGTAATTCCTTAATTGAATTGACATCATTTATTTTAGTAATATTTAATTCGGTATTTTCTGATTGATAAAATTTGTAACCAAGTTTATAATTACCTTCTTTTTTTATTTCAGTAAGATTACATTTAGTATTAGGCTCTAGATTAATATAAATATCTAATTTTATTTCATTAGTAGCGGTATGTTCAATAACTAAATCGGTTGTTGCTAGAATTTTAATTTTTAAAATTTTTACATCTAGAAAGTTTTGCTTATCAAATGAGGTTAATTCTATTTTGTCATCAAGGCTTTTTTCGATGATTTCACCATGACCTAATATTATCTTATTCATCTTTAACGTTTTCCTTTATAACACTAGTACTAGTTTCTTGAATTTTATCATATCCTTCTTCTTCAATAATCTTTACTAAAGAAGCGTCGCCACTTTTAATGATTTTACCATTTTCCATAACGTGAACAAAGTCTGGCTTAATATAATCAAGTAATCTTTGATAATGAGTAACTAATAAAATAGCTGGATTTTCTTCCTTAAAATAGTCCATTACGCTATTCCCAACTATTTTTAGACTATCAACATCGAGGCCTGAATCTATTTCATCTAACATGACAACTTTGGGCTTTAAGATATGCATTTGTAAAATTTCATTCTTTTTGCGTTCACCACCGGAAAAGCCTTCGTTAATTCCGCGATGAATCATTTCTGGATTCATTTTTAAATTGGCTACTTCCTTATCTAGAGTTTTAATAAAACTAAATAGTTTAAAATTATCATCTTTTGCTCTTAAAGCGGTTCTTAAGAAATCAGCATTACTTACACCTTCAATTTCCATTGGCATCTGCATACCTAGAAAAATTCCTAGTCTCGCTCTTTCGTCAACCTTTAAATCATTTATTTTAGTATCGTTAAAATAAATATCACCTTTTGTTATTTTATAGTTAGGATCTCCCATTATTACTTTTGTTAAGGTTGATTTACCAGTGCCATTTGGTCCCATAATAGCATGAATTTCTCCTGATTTTATTTCTAAACTAAAATCATTTAAAATTATTTTATTGTTAACTTTTGCCGTTAAATTATTTATTTTTAATATATTCATATTTATCACCTACTAGTTATTTTATCATTTTTTTAGTCTTTTTAATATGCTTTTGTATAAAAATGACAAAATATTACCAATATATTAATAGAATATTCCGCAGATATTCACGTGAAAGAGCTTAAGCTCTTTTTTTGTTTTGAACTTAGTAAATTGACAAATCAAGGGAGTTGTGTTATTCTATATCGATATTAATTCATCGAAAAGGAGAAAATTATATGGGTTGTACTTTAAACGATCTACCATCAGAAACAAAAGAAATCGTTTTAAAAGCAATGGAGATATATTCATCAATGGAAAATGAAAAACATTTCGCGTATGCCTCATATGCCTATTAGGCCAGCAGAAAGGATTTCTATAAATCAAAATGATAAAAGATGTGTCTCGCTTTTTTTAGCTAGTTTATTGGTTGATGGCGATGTTAAGAAAACAATGAATGATTGCGGTGTCTATGGTGATGATTTATTCGAATATTTAGGAATAGAGGAAAAAAATATTAAACCTTTATCGCAAAATGAATACGATGATTTGTTTTCTGATAAATTTAATATTTTACTAAACATATTAGTGGAATCACCAGAAACTAAAGAACTCACTAGCGAAGAATTTATTCCGGAATTAATTATAAGCTCTTTATGTTTTGGACATGTTTGTGGTTCTGATATTATAGATTGGTTTTATTACGATAATAAACTGGCGAGTATGGACGCTTGTTCCCATAGTTCGTTTAATAATTTAAGAAAAACTGCGAAACTGAAACTTGAAAAAATGGGAAAAGTTAAAAAACAAAATACCTCTAATTCTATGAGTAGTAATTTGCCATGGTTATTTTCTTTAGATGAACAAAAGTCTAAAGAAGTTAATTTATTAGATAAATATGGGAATTATTTAACCGATAAGGAATTTGAGACAAATCCGGCAATTGGGCGTGAGCGCGAAATAACTAACTTAATGATTGCTCTACTTACACCTGACAAATCAGCTTTATTAGTTGGTGAGGCTGGAGTTGGTAAAACTGCAATTGTTGAGGGACTTGCTTATTTAATTAAAACTAAACAAGTACCTAAAGCTTTTACTAACCACAGGATAGTCAGCATAAATACTTCAACAATTTTAAGTGGTTGTCAATTTGCTGGAATGTTTGAAGAACGAGTTGAAGCTATTATGGCAGAGCTTATAAAGGAACCAAACACTATTTTATTTCTAGATGAAATACATAATGTTATAGGAGCCGGAACCGGATCTAAGCAGATTATGGACTTTGCTAATATTTTAAAACCTTATTTAGACCACGGGCAAATAAAAATGATTGGGGCAACTACATGCGAGGAGTATGAAGAATATCTTTCAAAGGATAAAGCTTTTAAAAGAAGATTTGAAAAGATTAATATCACTGAACCGGATGAGTTCGTTGTCACTGAAATTCTTCAAGGGACAATACCGAAACTAGAAAAAAATACTGGTATCGAATTTGGTTTTGACGAGGATGATACATCAACAATACTTAGTCATTTGGTTAAAGCAACTGATAGAAAACATAGAGTTTATAATGATCAAATTAACAACCCTGATTTGGCTTTAACTTTACTAGAAAGATCTTTCGCAATTTCAGCTTTCTATGATTCTCAAAATGTTGAACCAGAATATCTTGCTTATTCAATTATGGATTGTGACCGATTATATAGTAGCGCCCGTAAAAGGCATGCAAATGCTTTGTTAGCAGACTTTGAACAGCCAAATCAGGCAATGGAAACCACTACTAAAACAGAAGAAAAACCGAAATGTAAAATTATTTCCTTTACTGATAGTTTAAAAAAATAAGTCTGAAGATTCAAAAAATAATTTTTAAATTTAAAAGAACATAGACTCTTTTTTTGTTTTTATGATATACTTGTTATGGGTGATATAAATGAGTAAGTGTAACTTTATCTTTTGCAATGGACACGCGGAAGCAATAAGAAAAGATTTAAAATTTGATACAGGTCTTACAATTTCAGGAATGCTTTTAAGCACAATGGCCGCATCAACTTTGTTGTCTAACCCACCAACTGATGAGGTTGGATGGATGGGGGCTACTATAGGTACACTTTGTGCTTTTGGTATATCGTTTTTAGGTACTGGGCTTTCATTATATGATTATGATAGATACAAAAAAGAAACTTTGGCCTTTGATAAACAGATTAATCTCGAGCTTGAAAATGCAGATAATTTTTTAAGTGATGCAAATCCATTTAAAGAAAAAAGAATTAAATTAGAGAAACCAGTAATAGAATATTATAGATAGGAAAGGTGATAACATGGATTGTATATTTTGTAAAATTATGAATGGTGATATTCCATCATTCACTTTATATGAGGATGATATTGTCAAAGTATTTTTAGATGTTAATCCTGATATGAATGGTCATACTTTAATTGTCCCTAAAAAACATTATCAAGATTTATTTGATATCGATAATGAAACACTTATGCATATTACGGATGTGGCTAGAAAAATGTATCCGCTTTTTGAAGAAAAGCTTGGCGCTGAAGGAATGACTCTAGTTCAAAATAATGGTTTAATGCAAGAAGTTAAACATTATCATTTACATTTAAAGCCACAATATTCTGGTAAACAAGCACTTGTTAGTGCGGAAGATGTTTATCATCAAATAATGGATTAAGAAAACAACTCAAACGAGTTGCTTTTTTTGTTATTGATAAGCGATGACATCAATATATGTTTGACCATCTTTATTTGCTTCTAGTTGTTTATCATATGCTGTTTCTAAAATATAATATCATCTTTCTGAACGTCAATCATAAAAGTATGTTCTACTTCAAAAAGCCTTGATTTAATAATTTCTTGTAGTTCAGTCTTTTCGTTATTACGTTCTCTCAATATTTTCATTTAAGTTAGTATCTGTAGAACTTTTCCCTACTTGAGCATAATTTCTTAAATCTTATAATTTACTTTTGGTTACAAATAAATTAATTTTGAATACTAGTTTCTAGATACTGCAGTGCCATCTAGTAGCCATCTTTTGGGAATAATTTCATTAAGCCACTCTAATACTGAACCAAACGGTATTGTTTTTTGGCTAGCCAAGAACAAAAAAATAATGGTTAAAAACCATTATTTGCGAAGCCACCACAACACCCTGGATCGTTGTTAACAACTTGATTTTCTTCAGAACATGTATATTGTGGTGTATAAGTATGATTGTAAATATGACGATTCACAACATGTGTATGAATTGGACATATGTGTTTTACCTCATGGCAAAATTCCCTTTCTACACATTTATTGATTGCTGGTTCAACAACAGGACAATTAGGTTCTCTGTCGCAGCAGTCATCGTTAGCTGGCATTTGAAATCCAGGCATCATACAACAATTTCTTCTAAACATTATGTTTCCCCCTATCTACAATTATCATATGAAATAATAAAAATTGTGAATATGTTATATGACTCATTATAAGATAAGAAAACTTTTTATTCATTTGATTGTTGGCATTACTCAAAAGATTCCGTTTATATTTTTTTTATATATTAAAAAACAAAGATTTTCTCTTTGTTTAAAATATTCCTACTACTTTTCCATCAATGTAATCTATTTTTTCATAATTTGGAACGCTAGGAAGACCTGGCATTGTCATAATATTTCCTAGTAAAATTGTTATAAATCCAGCACCATTATATAGTCTAACATTTTTAACAGTAATTTCGAAATCTTTGGGATAACCTAATTTTTTGGCATCATCAGAAATTGAATATTGCGTTTTAGCAATACACACTGGTAGTTTATCTAATCCCCATGATTCAATTCTTTGGATCATTTCTAAAGCTTCATCAGTATAATTTATATTATTAGCATGATAGATTTTAGTGGCAATTTTTTCGACTTTTGTTTTAATAGAATCTGTATCTTGATAAATTGGCGTAAAATTGCTTTCTTCATTACACGATTTTATAACAGTTTTGGCTAAATCTATAGCGCCTTTGCCACCATCGACATAGGCAGTTGAAGTTTCAACTTTGATGCCTTTTAATGCGCAAAAATCTTTAATAATGTTTATTTCTTCATCAGTGTTATCGATATACTTATTAATACAAACTACTAATGGAACATTATATTGTTTTAGATTTTCGATGTGAACTTCTAAATTAACTAAACCACTTTTTAGTTTTTCTATTTCTGTTTCACCTACACCATTATATTTTAAAGCTTTAACAGTAGCCACTAAAACAATGGTACTTGGCTTTAAATTATTGTTTTTGCATTTAATATCTAAAAATTTTTCCGCACCTAAATCAGCACCAAATCCAGCTTCAGTAACAACATAATTAGCTAAACCAAGTGATAGTTTAGTAGCTACAACACTATTACATCCGTGTGCGATATTTGCGAAAGGACCGCCGTGGATAATAGCTGGGGTGTTTTCTAAAGTTTGAACTAAATTAGGATAAAAGGCATCTTTTAGGATGACTGTCATTGCCCCTTCCACTTTTAAGTCGCTAGCATAGACTGGTTTATCTTCTTCATTATAACCTACAATTATATTCCCTAAACGATGTTTTAAATTATTTAGTGAGGTTGCTAAACAGAATAATGCCATAATTTCTGAAGCGGAAGTTATATTAAAACTTTCTTCTCTTGGATTATCGCCTAAAGCAACGGTAGTATGCCTTAAAGCACGATCATTAACGTCTAAACAACGATTAAAGGTTACTTTTTTTATTTTCAACGCATTGCCTTTATTAATATGATTATCAATAGCAGCGCATAATAAATTATTTGCGGCAGTTATGGCATGAAAGTCGCCGGTAAAATGGAGATTAATTTCATCCATTGGAACTATTTGTGAATATCCTCCGCCGGTGGCTCCACCTTTAAGCCCAAATACTGGGCCCATAGATGGTTGTCTTAAGCATAGAGCAACTCTTTCTTTAAGTTCATGCATAGCATCAGCAAGGCCAATGCTTACAGTTGTTTTTCCTTCACCAAATGGTGTAGGGTTTACAGCAGTTACTAAAATTAGTTTGCCATCAAGGTTTGTTCTTTCGGCAGTTATTTTTGCTTTATCATTTCCATAACAAATTAATTCACCCGAATTAAGTCCTAATTCTTTGGCTATATTCCAAATTTCCTTTTTTTTACTATTATTTGCGATTTCTAAATCTGTCATAGTATCACCATCCTTATATAGTACATTATATCACAGAAAAAGAACTTTATTATCAAGTTCCAGTTTTTATTAATTTTTTTGATTTTGCTTCTAATTTATTTTCACAGCCTTTTACTACCTCATTGGCATGGTTTAAGCTATCTTCACTATCAATAGAAATTGTGTTATTTAGCAAGGGATCTAAAACTTCACAATTAAAGCTATCCTCAGATGTAACTATACCAGCAGCAATAATTAATCTTTCGAGTCTTCGTCTTTTAGCAGCTATATCAAATCTTTGACTCTTTACAATTTCTTCAAAGGCGTTAGTACTGAAATAACAACTATCATCAATATTTTCTTGTTTAGCACTGCGGTAATCAGTTATCCCTACTGTTTGAACTTGCTCAAGAAACTTACGATATAATATATATTCACTAGCTGAAAATTTAATTTTACGAAGCTGACAACTGATTAAATCGACAACAAGTTCGTCAATTTTCTGAGAAGTCAAGCCCAATTCTTCTGGATCTTTATCAAGATAATTACTATAAATAAACAAAGAAATAGCATTCAATTCACTAATTATTTGATTGTTGTTACCAACATATAAAGTGTTGGTTATATTTTGAATTAGTGGAAATGTTTTTTGAAATGGTATAGTTCTTGAAGAAAAGGTATAGAGATATTCCTCGATGTCTTTCATCTTATCATTTGAAAAGCCTTGATAAAATTTTAAAAGGCAAGATCTTGGTATCATAATTTTTGAAGCACTACTGCTTGTTAAATATTTTTTCGACATTTGCTTAGCAAAATCATCAACAAATATATAACCGTTTGGATCAAAAGGATTTTGTTCTAATTCAGCAGAAATAAAACTAGTGATATTTATATCCCACATGTTTGTTCTCATTATATTTTTCCCCTGAAAAATTATTAAAATGGCATTTTAAGATTTCCATTTTTCATTTGTTTCATCATTACTTTCATTTGGTCAAATTGTTTTAAAAGACGGTTTACTTCCTCAACAGTTTGACCACTACCAGCAGCTATTCTTTTTTTACGACTAGCTTTCAAAATATCTGGATTTTTTCGTTCTTTGGGTGTCATTGATAAGATAATTGCTTCAATATGAGCCATCTGTTTTGGATCGATATTGACATTATTTAATCCCATTTTTTTCGCACCAGGTAACATTTTTATAATATTTTCTAATGGACCTAATTTTTTTATTTGGTTTAATTGAGTTAAAAAATCTTCTAAATCAAATTTACCCTTCTGCATTTTTTCGGCAGCTTTTAAAGCTTCATCATCATCTAACAAAGCTTCAGCTTTGTCGGCAATACTCATAAGGTCACCCATATCTAAGATACGGTTTGCCATGCTTTGTGGACGAAATTTTTCTAAACCATCCATTTTTTCACTGACACCAACAAATTTAATTGGAATATTTGTTAAATGTCTTATTGATAAAGCGGCTCCACCTTTAGTGTCACCATCCAGTTTAGTTAAAACTGCTCCTGTAAGTGGTAATTTATTATTGAATCCCTCGATAACATTCACGGCATCTTGACCGGTCATACTATCAACTACTAGTAATATTTCATTTGGTTTTACTTCTTCATTGATATTTTGAAGTTCAGTCATTAAGTCTTCATCAATGTGAAGTCTACCGGCAGTATCGATTAAAACATAATTAAAACCATTTTCTTTGGCATATGCTACGGCATTTTTTGCTATTTCAACAGGATTACCTTTGCCTTCGCTATAAACTTCGATATTTAATTCTCTACCTAGTTGTTTTAACTGATCAATAGCAGCTGGACGATAAACATCACAGGCAACCATTAATGGCTTTAATCCATATTTTTTTCTTAGATGTAGAGCTAATTTTCCAACGGTTGTTGTTTTACCACTACCTTGAAGACCGGCCATCATTAAAATTGTCATTGGTTTTATAACAATTAATGGTTCATCTTCTTTACCTAATAAGTCAATTAATTCGTCTCTAACGATTTTGACAAAAACATCACCGGGTTTTAAGCTTTTTTTAATTTCCTCACCTAATGATTTTTCTTTAACATTATTAATAAATTCTTTAACAACTTTGTAGTTAACGTCTGCTTCTAATAAAGCTAGTCTTATTTCTCTTGTTACTTCACTAATATTATCTTCGGTTATTTTTCCATAACCTTTTATTTTATTCATGGCATTTTGTAATCTATCGCCTAAACTTTCAAACATTTTATCACCTTTTTTCATTATACATTAAATGATTAAAAAAATCTATTTTTAGATAGATTTTATTTAATATATTTCAAGTTATCTTTATCAGTCTTAGCAAGAGTGATAGTCTTGGTATCAGTAGTATAAGTTAATGTATCATCTGAATTAATAGTAAATTCATATGTCTTATCATTAGTACTAGTGGTATCAGTTGTATCATCAGTTTCAGATGAGGCAATCATGGTAATTTTTTTATCAGTTACAGTATAAGTACCCTTGATTACATCTTTACTCTTGTCAGTTCTAACAAGTTTAGCACTACCATCTTTATCTAAAACTAATTCGATATAATGATTATTCTCATCAGTAGTATCAGTACCCCTATTATCATCAATACCGTTATCTAGAACGTCAGAGTTATCAGTGGTTCCAGTTGTATCAGTTGTATATTTTGCTTGATAAGAACCGGTAACATCTTTAGTTTCAGTTTTATCTGTATTATTATCTGTAATATTAGGTTCTTTAGTAATATTATTATCTGCTTCATCTTTATTAGCAAAAATAAAATAAGCAATAAGTCCAGCAACTAATAAAACGATAATAACAACAGCGATGATCATACCTGTATTATCTTTTCTTTCTTCCATATTTAACACACCTTTCTAAATATATCATGGCACAAAAAAACATATTTATTAGTAAAAAATACGTTTTTTGACATTTTTTTAAAAATTGAACATTATCCACTCTGGTTTAACTATTAAAAGTAAGCCAATTAAAAGCATGATAAGTCCACCGATTAGATGTGAATATTTACTGTATTTAGTAGATATTCCTGTTACTTCTAATGTTTTCATAGCAATAACAAAAACAATTATATCGTCTAATAGGAAAAATAAAATATAAATAAAAATGTTAAAACCATACTCTAATGTATTCAAATCATTCATAGCTAGAACACTAGTAAACAATAATGGAAGGCCGGCTGAACATGCGAGTTCCACTAAGTTAACAGAAACTGCTAGAGTGATAACACCTAAAATAGCCAATATAAAACTTTTCTCATGTGTAAACTTTTTTATTTTAGCGAACATCTTTTGCCTTTTATTATCATTGACAACAGTACATCCACTTGGATTATTTTTTTGTTTTAAATAACTTCTAAGATTTATAGCTCCACCAATAATAGCGACAACGGCAATCAAAGTTCTTAATAATACTTGCTCTAAAGCTGTAACCGCTATTTGTAGCCACGCTACCATAAAGAGAAGATAAATAAAGGCGGAGGCTACTAGAAAGGTTAAACCTAAAGTCCACATCCTCTTTTTATCTTTCATTCCAAGAAGCATGCTTATTAAAAATAGTAATACCCACATCGCACATGGGTTAAAACCGTCAACTAAACCAATAACTACAGCAAGGATTGGCAAAGACACCTTTTGGGCATTTATCTCACCGAGAATAGGAACTGTGATGTTTTCATCTTTACTTGAATTATTTGATGTTGGGATTTCTTTATTTTCTTTAACATAACTAACTGCATCAACTTCAGGATCTTTTAAATTTTTGTCAATAAGCTTTTTTATTTGACTTTCAGTATTGTCATTATAACCAGTTAAGCCAGTTGTACCAATAACGGTATAAGGAACTCCACTGTCATCATTTTTTAATGCCGATCTAACATGCTCTAAAAGAGTACTGTTATCAGGATTGTGCCAAACTTCAAATTTTTTGATGATTAAATCATCGCCGTAATCTTTTTTTAAAGTTTCCAAATACTCTTGCTCTGCTTCACAGTGAGGGCACTCTTTACCATAAAATAAATTTAAAGTAACTTCTTCGGCATTTACAGTAAAGGGAAGAAAAAATAAAATAGCAGCGAAAATAATAATTTTTATTTTATTATTCATTGCATCGCCTTGATAACATTAACAACTTCGTCTTTGGTTCTTTCGCCAATTAGTCTTTTTTCTTCATTGCCATTTTGGAAAATAATTACAGGTAAAATAGTTCCGACATTATATTTTTGAACCATTTCTAGATCCATATCATAGTCATAAGTTGTGATGCCAATATCTGGGTATTCTTTAGCTACCTCTTTCCAGACTTTTTTCATTACTAAACAACCACTACACCAGATTGCTTCAATTTTAATTATTTTCATACTAACACTCCTGAAACAGTATCATCGTTTTCAATATATTCATTGGTATTAATAACTCTAAAGTGCTTCTTATCATCGCGAATAACAATTTGTTTAATTCCAGCATTGATAATAAAACGTTTGCACATTTCACAAGGTGTTGTTCCTTTGATGTAATTGCCTGTTTTTGTTTCTTTACCAGAAAGATAAATAGTACTATCTAATAAATCAGCTCTAGATGATGAAATTATAGCATTTTGCTCAGCATGAACGCTACGACATAGTTCATATCTCTCACCTGATGGAATCTGAAGCTCTTCTCTGGTACAATGACCTATGTCTGAACAATTAGCGCGCCCTCTAGGGGCACCATTATAACCAGTGGCAACTATTTCATCATTTTTAACAATAACGGCTCCATAATTTCTTCTTAAACAAGTACTTCTTTCAAGAACTGTTTCTGCAATATCTAAATAATAATTATGTTTATCTATTCTCATTTTATCTTACCTCATTACTAATTTTTTATAACTTTTATCAAAACTTTTTAAAAATTTATTAATATCTTCATCTGTAGTCTTTCTAGAAATACTAATTCTAATACTTGATGAAGCTCTTTGATCATCATTTGTTACGGCCATAACTGATTTTGAAGTGTTTCCTGTTGAACAAGCGCTTTGCGTTGAAACATATATTTCATCTTCTTCTAAAGCATGTAACATAGTTTCAGGTTTAACAGATACAATACTAATATTTAAAATATGAGGTATTGAATACTCATTACTATTAATACATACATTATCGTACCCTTTTAATGAATCTTTTATTTTTTTATTTAATTCATTGACTTTTTTTATATCATTATCGATATTTTCATAAGCTAATCTTAATGCTTTAGCTTGACTAACAATAAGCTGGGTAGCTGGAGTACCACTACGATAAACGGTTGTACTTTTGCCACCATGAATTAAAGGCGTTAAATTAATTTTTTCTTTTTTAATCAAGGTCCCTATTCCTTTAATACCAAAAAATTTGTGAGCAGCGAAACTAGCTAAATCAACATCAGTTAAATCTACTTTAACTTTACCAATTGCCTGCGTTACATCACTATGAAAAATTACTTTTGGAAACTCTTTTAACATTTTTCCAATTTCTTCGATTGGCTGCCTAATACCAGTTTCACTATTAACTGCACTAATACTTACGAAAATGGTTTTGTCAGTAATCATTTTTTTTAAGGCTTCAATATCTACTAAACCGTTTTTTAAAGGAACAATATCAACCTCATAACCGTGGTTAGCTAAATAATTTAACGGTCCATAAATTGAAGAATGCTCTAAATCGGTTGTAATAATATGGTTTCCCCTATTTGAATATGTTTCCATTCCTTTAATTGCTAAGTTATTAGCTTCAGAAGCACCTGATGTATAAATTATTTCACTTGGCTTAACATTTAAAATGTTAGCTATTTGATTTGTACTAGCATCAATTAATGCTTTAGCTTCAGTTCCTAACTTATGAAGTGAATTTGGATTACCAATATATTTAGATGCTTTAACAAAACTATCTAAAACTTCCTCGTCGATAGGACAAGTTGCACTATAGTCTAAATATGTCATTTTATCACCTTTATAATTATAGCATATTTTTATAAAAAAAGTTTAATTGTTAATCTTCTTTCATAGTTATCTTATTTTATGGTATCAAAACCACTACGTTTAAATAGTTTTTCCATATCATAATTCGAATAAAAAATTGTTGTCGGTCTACCATGTGGGCAGTTATATGGGTTTTTACATTTTCTCAAATCAGAAACTAAGGCTTCCATCTCTTCCATTGTAATGTTGGTATTAGCTTTAATAGCCTTTTTACAGCTCATCATGGTAGCGACTTTCTCGTTGAACTTTTCGATATCAAAATTTTTTTCTGTAGCAATAACGATTTCAATTATTTTTCTGATAGATTCTTCTTCGCAACCTGATGCAATCCAAGTTGGGTGTTCTTTAATAATTACTGAATTAACGCCAAATTCCTCAATGTCAAATTTCAAATCTCTTAGAATATTCATATTTTCTTTTAAAACCATAAATTCAGTATTAGAAAATTCCATGGTTATTGGGAATAGTAATGGCGTGCTTGCAATATTAGGCTTTCCCATTTCTTCTTTGAATTTCTCGTAATTGCATCTTTCTTTTGCGGCGTGCTGATCAATTATATACATACCACGTTCATTTTGACAAATAATATATGTTCCATGAACTAAACCTACTGGATACATTTCTGGCATGACTTTTTCGTCATATGGGTTATAATCTTCAATAGCTTCATGAACTATATCGCCAGTGGTATCGATTTCATAAGTTATTGTTTCTTCTTCATTATTATCAAAACTAAAAGTATTAACTATTAAATCACGTGGTTCTAAATCTAAAGGTTCAAATTTTGAACGTTCTTTTTTTATTCCTTCTTCACGTTCTAATTCTAAAGTCATTTCTTGATACTTTGGTTTTGGCTCTTTAATTTGAACTTCAGGGATCAAATTTTTATTACTAATGGTCTTTTTTATTGTTTCACTTATAAGATCTAGCAAGGTATCTATTTTACTAAATTTAATATCCATTTTGGTTGGATGGATATTAACATCAATCACTGATGGATCAACAGTAATATGGATGACGGTTACAGGATAACGATTGTCTGGTTTATATGAATGATAGCTATCATTGATAACCCTATTGATGTCGACGTTTCTAACGATACGACCGTTTACCAAGGTTATCATATTATTACGACTTGAACGGTGAACTTCAGGAGATGAAATATAACCATCAATTTCATAATCGGCATTTTCAGCATGAATTTCTAACATTTTTCTAGTAACGTCAGTACCATATATATTTTTAATTGCTTTAAGTGTACTATTAGAGCCATCAGTTTGCAGAATAATATTACCATTATTAGAAAAAGTAAATCTAATATCCGGTCTTGATAAAGATAATTTATTTATATAATCAGTTATACTAGCTAATTCAGTATATAAACTTTTCATATGTTTTAAACGCGCAGGCGTATTATAAAATAACTCACTAACGGAAATAATAGTCCCTTTTCTAGCATCACCTTTTTCAACTGTTTGAATGCGTCCACCACTAATAATAACATGAGTTCCCACTCCACCTGTAGATGTTTTTAAATCGACTTTACT
Source organism: uncultured bacterium (assembly GCA_959020415.1). Lineage (GTDB taxonomy): Bacteria > Bacillota_I > Bacilli_A > RF39 > UBA660 > Coprosoma. The sequence continues at coordinate 18,325 of CAUERX010000012.1, forward strand.
AACAGCAGCTATTGAGGCTAAGGCTTCACCTCTAAAACCTAGAGTAGTTAATCTAAATAAGTCTTCTTCATCGTCAATTTTACTAGTCGCATGTCTTGAGAATGCTAAAACAGCATCGTCTTCTTCCATTCCTTTACCATTATCGATAACTTTTATTTCTTTTGTGCCGGCTTCTTCTAATTCTACTTTTATTTCAGTAGAGCCCGCATCGATACTATTTTCGACTAATTCTTTAACAACTGAAGCGCACCTTTCAACTACTTCTCCGGCTGCTATTTTATTTGCTAAAACTTCGTCCATTACTTTTATTACTGACATTTTATCACCTTCTTTAATTATACATGAAAGTTGTTTTAATTTAAAGAAAAAACAATTAAAAATTAGATTAATTGTCTTTTTTTAGATAGTTAATTATACTTTGAATGTCTTCCTGATCTTTAGCTTTATTTTTTCTTTGTTTATAAGCAAGAATAGTGTCTAACTTTTCTAAATATACACGTCGGTTATTTCACAATTAAATTGTTTTTTTCATTAATAATGATTTTTATGGTATCATTTATTTTACTTAGCTCACATTCACCATTTTGATTTAAAGTAATATTATATTTTTCTTTAAGTTTTAAATATTCTTCTTCAGTTAAGCAAATATCTAAATCTTTTGTTTGATTTTTTAATCCTCTTAATACTAGACTACTACCATCTAAAAATATAAAAGTTATCTGAGTTTAAATTTAGTTCTTGGATTAATTTTTTTATTGTTTATTTATTCATTTTCTTCTCCAATTATTTATGATTAATTTTTAGTTAAGCATAACCTGTACTCTCATCATATTCTCTTGTAAATACATAATAATTTAATTCGGTAATGCATATTTCAGCAGTAGTATTAACAATACAACCATCTACCAGATGACCACCGATTGTTTGACCATCGCAATCAGAAAAGCTAATGTGAATATGACAACCATTTTTTTGAAACGGTTCCAGTTATACTAACAATTTCAAATTGTTCCTGACGATGCATAATTGTTTCCCCGTCGGCTAATCTTAATTTAGCTTCATTAACACAGCCAATGCAGCAAGTAATTATGCCAGCTTCTATATTGATTTCTTTTGCATATTTAGTTATTGCTTGTTTTAAATCTTGACCCTTAATTAATCTTATAACATGATTCATTTTATCTCTCCTTTAATATAGTATATCATAAAAAAAGAAGCTATTTACTTCTTAATGTTTTTTAGCAATTCCAATAATTATTAAACCTACAGTTATTACACTTAAGGCAAAAGAAACTATTACATTGAAATATTAGTCGAATCTTTCTCACCTAATAAATTATATTATCACTAAATTATGTCAAGAACTTGGAATATCTGAACATGAATTCTTTACAGCCGATAATAATGCAGTAAGTGAAAATAAAATTAAAGCTCAAAAATATAATAGATTAATAAATGGTATTCAATATTGTTTGATTGCTTCTCATATAATAGAAATTATTACTTGCTTCATTTGTAATCTAGCAATTGATCATACTTCGTCATGGTTCTTTATAGTTGTAAACAGCATCTTAATTTCTTTTGCTATCACTAGTTTACCAATTTTCTTTAAAAAAAAGGAGTTAAAAACATTGCAATAAAAATTAGTGTAATAGTAACACTATTGATTTATACTTTATTATTCGTTTGTGATTTATATACTAAAGGTAATTGGTTATTAGACTTTGCATATCCTGTAGTTAACTTTGAATTAGCGTTAGCTTAGATAGGAATATTAATAGTAAAATTAACCAAAATAAATAACTATTTTAAAGTTGCTATTATAACAATTTTAATGGTAATATGTACTGTTTGTACTAATCCATTATGTGCTAATATCTGAATAAGTAATTCCCCTTTCCCATTTTGAAATAGTAGTCGGTACAACATAAAGTTTTTCTGCTAATTCTTCTTATGTCATATTTAGTAATTTTCTTTTATGAGCTATATACTCACCAAAGCTTTTTTATCTTCCATGATAATGTCTACCTTCATTAATAATTATATATTTTTCTTTATTTATTAGCAATGGCTTATTGGGCTAGTTAAAATTTATATGATATAATTTATAGTTTTATTTTAAAGTATGTTATAATAAATGTAATGATGATAGGAGGCAATCTTATGGCATATATTACACTTAAAAATATTAAAAAAGAATATATAATGGGTGAAGTAAAAATTAAGGCGTTAGATAAAGCTTCATTTGAAATTGAAAAAGGTGAACTAACTGTTATTTTGGGCCCTTCTGGGGCAGGAAAAACAACGGTTTTGAATATCTTAGGCGGTATGGATGCTTGCGATAGTGGCGAAGTCATTGTCGATGGTGAACTAATTTCTAATTATAATTCCAAAAAATTAGTTTTATATAGACGTTATGATATTGGATTTGTATTTCAATTTTATAATTTAGTTCAAAATTTGACAACTCTAGAAAATGTCGAATTAGCTAGTCAAATTTGCAAAAATCCATTGGAGCCTAAAGAGTGTTTGAAACGGGTTGGTCTTGGAAACAGACTAAAAAACTTTCCAGCGCAACTTTCTGGTGGCGAGCAGCAACGTGTAGCAATCGCTAGGGCTATTGCAAAAAATCCAAAATTATTATTATGTGATGAGCCTACTGGAGCTTTGGATTCAAAAACTGGAAGAAGAATTTTGGAATTACTTCAAGAAATGGTTTTAAAGTATGGGATGACTACTATTATTATTACCCATAATGCGGAAATTGCGAAAATTGCCAATCGAGTTATTCATATGAAAAATGGAACAGTTGAAAATACAATCATCAATGATAGTCCAAAAAACGTTGCGGAGCTTGACTGGTAATGTTTTTACTATTTAAATCAGCAATTTTCAAAATTAAAAGATCATTTGGAAGATTTTTATCAGTTGTTTTAATTGTAGCCTTAGGCGCGGGTTTTTTTGCAGGCCTTCGCGAAGCCTCGCCTGATATGTTGAAAACAGTTCAACAATATTATAATGACAATTTACTTATGGACTACAAAATTACTTCAACTATGGGATTAACTAATGATGATATTAAGGAACTTCAAAAACTTGAAACTGTCGATAAAGTTATTCCTAGTTATTCGGTTGATGTTCTAATTGATGGTAAAGCAGTTAGATTAAATGCAATTGAAAATGATGTAAATAAAATCACGCTAAAAAAAGGAAGGCTCCCAAAGAACAATAAAGAATGTGTGGGTGACGCTAATTACTTTAAAATTGGTGACTCACCTACTTTTGCTAAAGATAAACTAAGTGATTATGTAGATATTTCATCATGTAAAATCGTCGGATTAGCAGATTCTGTGCTTTATTTAAGTCAAGAAAAAGGAATTGCCAATATAGGTAATGGAAAATTAGAATCTTTTATTTTTATTCCTAAAAATAACTTTACAATGGAATACTATACAGAAGCTTACCTTTTAGCTAAAGGCACTTTAGAAACTTCACCATATACTAAAGAGTACGAAAATAAAATAGTACTATTAAATAAAGAACTTCAAGAATTAAAACCAATTCAGGAAACTAAAAGATACGAGGAAATCTTAGAAGAAGCTACTTCAGAAATTAATAAGGCTCAAACTGAATTAAATGAAAAACTTACTAAAGCTAATGAAGAACTTAGTAAAAATAAACAAGAACTTGATAACAATAAACAAAAAATTGATAATGGCTATAGTGAATTAACTACTATTCAAAATGAACTAAATAAGAAAAAAAGTGAAACTGAAAAGACTTTAGAAAATAATTCACTACAAATTACTAACGGTCTTAATCAAATGCAAAATGAACTAGCTAAATACGGAATTAATGAAAATGCATTAACCCAAACTTTAACTAGTTTGAAAATTGAATTAGATAAATGTACCGAAAACTGCGAGGCTTTAACTGAGAAATATAATGGCTTACAAAATATTTCTAATCAATTAAATTTCTTAAAAGAGCAAGAAAAAAAATTAAATACTGAGAAAACTAATTTTGAAAAAGAAATTCAAAATAGTCAAAGTAAAATTAATCAAAGCAGAAAAACTTTAGATAGTAATTTAAAAGAAGTTAATGAAGGTTATAACAAATACAATAAGGCAGTTAAAGAACTCGAAGAAAAAACTAAGACAGCAGAAGAAAAAATTAAAACAGCAACTGAAAAATTAAAAACAATTGAAAAGCCCAAATGGTATTTACTAGATCGTACTTCTAACAATGGATATACAGGCTTTTATGAAGACGCTAGTAAAGTAGAAGCAATTGCTAAAGTATTCCCTGTTTTCTTCATTGTCGTAGCCGTACTTATGTGTTTAAATACTATGACAAGATTAATCGAGGAAGAACGAAATGAAATTGGAATTTTAACTTCTTTAGGCTATAGTAATTTTAAAATTGTTGGTAGTTATATTTTCTATTGTTTAATCGCAACACTCTTTGGAGTGGCGATTGGTTTATCAGTCGGATACTACTTAATTCCAAATGTTATATACGGAATTTATGATTACGACTATGTCCTACCAGCGTTGGACATTTCACTGAAACCTGTTCAATTCTTTATGTTATTGAGTTATGCATCGATATTAATGGTTAGTGTAGCTATATTTGTTTGTATGCGTGAGCTTAAAGAAAAACCGGCAATACTATTAAGACCAAAATCACCTAAAAGCGGTAAAAAGGTATTGCTGGAAAAAGTTAATTTTATTTGGAAACGTTTGTCATTTACTTGGAAAGTTACAATGCGCAATATCTTCCGATATAAAAAACGTGTATTTATGACAATAATTGGAATTGCTGGATGCACTGCTTTATTATTAACTGGATTTGGATTGCGTGATGGAATCAATGGGGTAATAAATTTACAGTACGACAATATATTAAAATACGATGCATTAATTTCATTAAATAAGGATGTTAAAGAGATACCAAAAAGCGTTAGTGAAAGTTTAAATGATGTAAAAATGACTAATCCTTTGTTAACAAGTTCTGAAGCCTACACTTTTAAAGCAAAGGATAAAAATCATGATGTTTATTTAATTGCGCCTTTAGATAGCAACGAGTTTAAACGCTATGTTTCCTTACACAGTGTGGTAAATGATAAGGATATTTCCTTACCATCTTATGGCGCGGTTATTACTTCAAAAATGGCAGATTTATTAGGCGCAGAAAAAGGAAGCACTATTAAAATAAGGGATAGTGAAAACAATTTATATGTTTTATATATTGCAGATATTGTTCAAAATTATACGATGCACTACATATATGTAAGTTCTTCATATTTAAAGGAAATTACTAATCACGATCCTAATTATAATGCGATTATGGTCGGAATGAAAAATAGTAACTACGATGATATTTCAACTAAACTTTTAAATAATAGCAAAATTAGTGCGATTAACTATACAAATGATAATATTGAAACTTATGACACAATTATTAAAGGAATGAACAAGATTGTCTATTTGATTATTGGAGCTTCGTTACTACTTGCTTTAGTTGTTTTATATAATTTAGTAATTATCAATGTTAATGAACGTACAAGGGAAATTGCTACTTTAAAAGTGCTAGGCTTTAAGGACCGAGAGGTTTCTAGTTATGTTTATAGAGAAATTATTATTTTAACAATTATTGGAATTATTATTGGTCTCTTCTTAGGTGTAATTCTACATAGATATGTTATGGCGACAGCGGAGACAGATAATATTGTATTTTTAAAAAACATTAAAGTATGGAGTTTCTTGTTTGCCTTTGCTTTAACACTGATATCATCAATTATTGTTCAATTAACTACATACTGGCACATGAAAAAAATAAACATGATTGAATCTTTAAAAACATTAGATCAATAAAAAAATAAGGTTAAATAACCTTATTTTTGTTTGGAAGTCCATCACATGTGTCAATAACAATTTGTCTAATTGTTTCTTTATCGTCTAAGTTTTCTATCATATACATAGTTTTAGCACCTTTATATGGAATAGTCTCTTTTAAATTATACTTGTTATTAGTGTCTGTAATTTTAATTAATAGACGACTATCATATATTTCCCCCAAATAATTTACTTTTATAATAAAGTAAATATTCTCCCATCATTGGGCGGCATAAAATATTATCTAATAAACTTAATTGCTCTAAAAGAAAATTACGGTAATCTTTTGACATAGCCATTAACTATCTCCCCTTTCATTTTCTACTTTTATTGTTAAATCTTTCATATAATTTTCTTGCATGTTTTCTAAATATTTTTTAGCAAATAATTTCATAATAAAATTACTAACTTCTATTTCTTCAGTAAAATCTAATTCAACATTACCGTTTGAAAGCTCTTTAAATTTACCAGTCCAAATACCTTTAATGTTTTCATTTTTCAATTCAAAGCAATATTCTTCTAGATTTTTTTTACTTGTAATTGTGAAGTATGTAGGATATCCTTTTTTTGTATATTCAACGAAATGAATATTGTCAATTATTTCAATTTTAGATAGATCACTTCGCCATAAATAATCTTCATTGTTAGTTACAATTTTCCATAGTTTGTTTTTAGCACAATTAAATTCTTTTTTTATATTTACTTTTATCATATTTTATTACCTTATAATTATTATAGCAGGTATTTATGGTATTATGGCAATGAAAAACACTAATGTTAATTAGTATTTACAAATTATCTTATAAATTTATGGTTCTAAGTAAAGTACTTCAGAATATTATAAATACTCCAACTATTATTTATTTAAAAATTCAAGTTTATTAATCAATATGGTGCCGGAAACAGGACTTGAACCTGCGACCTATCGATTACGAGACGATTGCTCTACCAGCTGAGCTATTCCGGCAAACTAATAATATTATATACCATTTTTTATTTTTTGTCTTTATTATTTAAAAATATTTTACGTAAAAAAATAAAGCGTAGTTTTTACGCTTTATTTCTTAAGGTTTGGGATTTGACTAATTGAAAAAGTTTTTTCTCTCTTTTACGTTCTTTTATTTCTTCCCCTTTTACTATACTTGACATCTCAAATTCCTAGAGTTCTCTTAACTTTAAAGGAAAATTAAATTCTTCCATATTATCTTTAATAGTTTTAAATTGACTATCTAGGTCTTTCTTCTGTTCTTGATCTTCTTCTATAAAATAGGGAGTTACTCTGGTTAGCGGCTCACTTTTACCAATTTTTATTTCATTCATTTTCGTAAGAATTAAATCGGCGACGCTACACGCTGTCTCTTCGGGTAAATGAACTCGCGTTTAGTTTAGTGAAGCTTGGACAACTGATTCAATATCAATAAATAATCGTCCATATAAACTACATAAATATTCTAAAATACATTATATTCAATAATCATTTCTCTAAACCTGTTTTATATAACCTTTTAGAACAAGATGTGCCAAGAATATATATGTCAGTATTAGGATTTCTAGTTAAGATATGGTTAAAATTACGATCAATATCTTTCATTGTTCTTTTAAAGTGATTAGGATTTTTTGATTTAGTCAAACTGTAATAATAGTTTCCAGTTAATCTTCTTTTTTCACAGTCTATTTGCAAAATATGTGGATTGTTATGAACTTCACGCATTAAATTATTAATACCACTTGAGAAGACTAAAATAGGTTCCTTAGTTTCTTGTAATACCCTAGTAATTATAGTTTTTTCATCACCAGGATTAACTCTATAAATTAATTTAGATGATTTTCCTATAATACCAAGATTTGGGCGCCTATCAAATAGTTTAATTGGTCTTCTAGCAATGCGTTCTATTGATTTTCTTATGCGCTGGAATTTATTATAAACTACATGTTTACTAGCAACCTGTACTCCATTATGAAGATAATATATAAACAATGTATTCTGTTTTATTAATGATTGTTGAAAAGCAATCATTAAGCGCTAGGGTGAATGTTGAGGTTTCTAAAGTATCTTTAATTTGCTTTAGAAATTCTTTAGAAAATGGTGAACTTAAAAGATTAACCCCTCGAAAAACATTCATGCCTATTATAGTAATGTCTGGTTCTTGATAATACGCTCTTAAAGCTTCTATTTCTACGCTCTTCTTTTGTATATATTTTATTCCCTCATTTGATTTATATATTAGCATTATAGCGTATATTTGTAAAAAATATTGTAGTAATTAAGTAGCCAACAAATAAATAAAATATATTAAATTATAAACTTTAGATTATTGCTCTTAAAAACAGTTTATGATAAAATATTTTTAGGAGGTATATATGAAAAAAATTTTAATAATTATTTCTATTTTTATAGGACTTTTACTAATAATTGGTTTGGGTATGTTTATTTATATTAAAACTTCATTTTTAAGCGAAAGTGAAATCAAAGATATTATTATTAAAGATACTAATAAGTCTAGTGAAGAAATCCATTTTGAAAAAGTTGATCTTGAAATAAAGGAAAAATGTTATGAAGTTGATCTTTATTACAATAATAATGAATATGAATATAAAGTAGATGCGAAAAATGGCAAAATTATTTATAGTGATTTTGTTAAACTAAAAGTCCCAACTTCTGAAACAAATACTGATAATCAAAACAACAGGTCAGACATAAAGAATCTCGAGGATGCAAAAAAAATGGCCCTAGAACACGCTAATTTAAAACAAGAAGAAGCCACCTTTACAAAAACAAAAAGCGATGTTGAAGATGGTGCTAGTATTTACGAAATTGAATTTACAGATAATACTTATAAATATGAATATGAAATTTCTGTAAACAATGGAGAAATTTTAAAAAATAGTAAAGAAAAAATAAATAAACGCGGAAATTAAAACCAATGTAAAATAAAAAAGATATTAACATAGCTAATATCTTTTTTATTTTACAAAATGATTAATATTATTCAATGTCCTCTTTTTTTAATAGGTAAAAATTAAGACTGCATCCAATTATTTCATCAGATGTTAAGCCACTTATATAATTAAAAAAATCATTATATTGAATTTTTTTATCTCTTCATTATAAATTTTAAATATAAATAATGGTGCGAGGAAAGGGATTTGAACCCTCACAGAGCTATCTCCACTACCCCCTCAAAGTAGCGCGTCTACCATTCCGCCACCCTCGCAATAAAGAGTAAATTATTTACTCTTAACAGCTTTAAACATTTTTTTCCATAAATCTTTTGAAGAATAATTTAAGATACCTTGTTTATAAATTTTGAAACCATATTTTACTAATAGGAAAATTGATAATCCAACTAATAAAATAGCAATTATAAACTGCAAGATACTAAATTGACCTAAGACTAGAAGGCATGGGGCCAAAATAGCCGAAATAAATGGTACAAAAGCTAAAACTTGGATAAATATTGATCCTTCAAATACTCCAGCCATAATTGCTAAATAATAGCCAACTAATGAAATAAGCATAATTGGTGTTTGCAATTGTTGGAAATCTTCAATATTTGTAGTCATTGAAGCTAGTACTCCAGCTAATAATGAATATGCAATAAAAGTTAATACCATCATTACTAAAGTTAATGGAATGATATATACTAATTGTGCGCCTATATCACTAGCTATTAATTCACTAATAGACTTGCCAATGTCAAGCCCCCCCATATCTAAGGATCCACCAGTTCCGAGCATAAATCTAATTATAATACCAATGGCGGCAAATAAAACTAAGAGTCCACCTTGAATTAAAACAAATAAATTACTAGCAATTATTTTAGATAGTAAATGAGTTTTGGGCGAAACATTAGAAATAATAATTTCCATACCTCTCGTAGTTTTTTCATCATTAACTTCAGCACCAATCATTTGAACTAAGAAAATAGTTAAAGCAAAGAATGGTAAAATGAAAATTGGAAAGACAGTTGACATAATCATCTGCATACTTTCATCTTCACTTTTTTTATTTTCATCTAAAACTTGTCTTTCAATTTCGATCGGTGAAGATATTTTGGCTAAATCATCAGGATTAATGTTAGTTTCCATTAAAGCAACTTGAGACTTGGTATTATTAATAATAGTACCAAATTCTGAATAATCATTACTACTGACATAACCATCAGATATTAATTTGGCTTTGATAACATTTTTATCACTATTATCAATTACAAGAACCCAAGCATCTTTGTTATCTTTTTCTTTTAAAATCTCTTCAGGCGTTTTGGCTGTTTTCTTTATTTCAAAGTTTGATTTATCATCATCATCTTTTTGAAACATTGAGGCGTATGTATCATTTTGGGCTTTTAAAATATCGTATGATTTTCCAGAATTATCAATAACATAGACTATTTGCTTTTTATCAAAGTCACCACCAAATAACTTAATAACGCTATCAATATTAATTAATCCAGCGATTAACACTAATAATAAGACATTAACAACAACGAACCATTTTGTTTTAACTTTCCTTTTTAAACTAACACCAATTAAATATTTTAATTTAGTTTTCATATGTTTCACCTACTTTAGCTATAAAGATTTCATTTAATGATGGTTCTTCAACAACAAATTTAGTAATGTCTTTGCTTTTGCTTACTTCTTCAAAAACTTTTTCAGCTACGCTTTCTTCAGCAATTTTTATTTCATAAGAATCGGCCTTAGCGTTTATTTCTAAAACGCCTTCTATTTGTTTTATTTTTTCTAAGTCAATAGTTCCTTTAACTTCGATATTTTTCTTACGGTATTGTTTTTTGATGTCAGAAAGATTACCTGATAGTACAGCTTTACCGTCTTTTAAGACAACTAATTTTTTACAGAACAATTCAACGTGCTCCATACGATGAGATGAAAAGATTATCATACTGCCTTTTTCAGCCATTTCTTTAATTTCGTTTTTAAATAATTCAACATTAAATGGATCTAATCCAGAAAAAGGTTCATCACAAATTAAAAGTCTTGGCTCATTTAAGATAGCTGTAATAAACTGAATTTTTTGCTGATTACCTTTAGATAGTTCTTTGATTTTTTTATTTTTATAGCTTTCAATTCCAAATTTCTTTAATAGCTCATCAACTCTTTGATCAACCTTTTCCTTGGTCATGCCTTTTAAGATGCCATAATAATCACATTGTTCTTGAACAGTTAGTTTAGTAAGTAAACTACGCTCTTCAGTTAAAAAGCCAATAGTATCAGTAACACTATAATCAATAGGCTTTTCATCTAAAGTTATACTGCCACTAGTTGGATCTAATAAGCCAATGATCATTCTAAATGTGGTTGTTTTACCTGCGCCATTAACACCTAAAAGGCCAAATATTTCCCCTGGTTTCACTTCAAATGACAAATTGTCAACGGCGCAAAAATTATCATAATATTTTGTTATATTCTCTACTTTAAGCATTTCTCTCCTCTATTCTTTTGCTAATTCTCCGGTCCAGCTATTTAAGCCGCCCATATCGTAAACTTTAGTGTATCCTAATTTTAGAAGGGTATTGGCCGCTTCTTTACTACGATTACCACTACGACAATAAACAATTATTTTATCATTTTTATCGTAAGTTATTTTTTCCTTACTTATCTCATCATAAGGAATATTAACTGCATTTTGAATATGTCCGCTGGCATATTCTTCTTTGGTTCGGACATCAATAATTTTTGTGTTTTCTGTCATAAGTTCTAAAGCTTCTTTCTCAGTTATTTTTTGATAACCACTTTCCTTACTATTCAAACTCATGAAAATAATTATAGCTACCATGATAACAATAAAAATTATGTACCAATATTTTTTTAACAGTTCCATCCCTACTTCCTTTCTACTTCCATTATTAGTTTATCAAAGCTACGGGTATTGGTCAATATTTTAAAAGAAAAAAAGTCTTTTAGGACTTTATTTAAACAACCGGATGATGTCATTATATGTTATGAGAATCATTAAGGCCATAAGTAAGAATAATCCGATTGAGTGAATGGTATTTTCAAGTTTTGGATTAACTGGTGAGCCTTTAATTTTTTCAATAATTAAGAATAATATACGTCCACCATCAAAAGCTGGAATTGGTAAAAAATTGATAAACCCTACATTAATACTTATGTAAGCTGTTAGATATAATAATGACATAAGTCCGGTATCTGCGGCACTACCAACGACATTATATATTCCCACTGGTCCTGATAATGAACCTAGACCTAATTGTCCAGTTATAAGATAAAAGACAATAAATATCATTTGATGGATTAAACTTAATGTTTTAGTAAAGGCGTATTCTAAAGCTGGAAAGAAACCATGTTCTACCTCATCATTTATTTTAAATCCGTACTTATAAGTATCTTCTCCATTTTCTTTTACTTTTTTTGGAGAAATCGTTACTTGTTTAGTTGTTCCGTCCCTATCAACGTCTAAAGTGATTTGCTCACCTTTAAACACTTGCAATTGAAAAACTAATTTATCATTTGTGTCAGCATTTTTTCCATTAATTTTTAAAATGCGGTCACCCTCTTGTAAACCTGATGTATAAGCTGGATAGCTTGGATCAATATCACCTACAATTGATTTATTTTGTGGTGATCCGTTAACTAGCCCAACGATAAATAATAAGACGATGGCTAAAATGAAATTCATCATGATTCCAGCGATAACGGTCATAAATCTTTGACCAAAAGTTTTTGAACCAAATTTTTGGTTTTTTGGAACGCTTTGATCGTCTTCAATTTCTTCACCGGCCATCTGAACAAATCCACCTATTGGGAAAAGTCTTAAACAATAATCGGTTTCGTCGTTTTTTCGATTCTTTTTAAGGATCACTGGTCCCATGCCTAATGAAAACTCATAGACATAAATTCCTGATTTTTTGGCAAAGATAAAATGTCCAAGTTCATGAATAAAAATAATAACACCAAGAATAATTATAAAGTATAATAAAGTCATAATGCCTCCTATAAAATTGTTATGAAAAATGTAAAGCCTAAAACGACAAAGATAATACTATCTAATCTATCTAAGATTCCACCATGTCCAGGCATTAAGTTTGAAAAGTCTTTAATACCAAAATATCTTTTCATTGCAGAAAAGGCTAGATCGCCAAATTGCGCTAATAAAGATAAGAAGGTACAAATTGCAAGTAAAGTAATTTCGGAAAATTCAGGATCAATGCAAGTATGATAAAACATTGCACTTACAAATACCCCCATGATAGTTCCACCAATTAAACCTTCCCACGTTTTCTTTGGTGAAATTTCAGTTAATAATTTATGTTTACCGATTAGACTACCAGTTAAATAAGCAAAGGTATCGGTTGTTATAGTAATTGTAAATAAAAATACGAATAATTTTAAATCAGTATGTCTTAACATTATTAGTAAAGCAATTGATATTCCTAAGAATAGCACACCACCTATTACATAAAAGGCGTCTTTTATACTATATTTTTTATGATCGTGATATAGAACCGCCGGGAATAAGAAAGATAAGAATAATGCAGCTAAAACACGATAATCGAGGCTAAATGTTGTCGATATGGATTTCACATCTACTAAGACAATTAATGACATAAATATAAATGCAATTAATTTAATGAAAAATGGGATTGGTTTACGATTTGATTTTGCATCTAAAAATTCTTTTAAACACATTAATCCAATAACATAAGCTACTATATTAAATAATATGCCTCCATGCAAAATAATAGGAATACAAATAGCTAAAGCGACTAGCGCACTAATTACTCTCGTTTTCATAGTTAATACCTCCAAATCTACGATCACGTTTTGTATATATTGTTAAGGCCTCATCGAAATCTTCTTCTTTGAAATCAGGAAATAAAGTTTTAGGAAAATAGAATTCCGCATATGAACACTGCCAAAGCATAAAATTACTAATACGCTCTTCTCCACTTGTTCTGATTAATAAATCAACTGGGGGTAGATTATGATATAAATATGTACTAAAGACTTCTTCATTTAAATCAGCAATATTTAATTTATTTTCGCTAACATCTTTGACAATCTTTTTTGTAGCGTCAACTATTTCAGCATGACTACCATAGTTAAAGCAAATGTTAAAAACTCTTTCTTGATAGTCTTTGGTTTCTTCCTCAATTTTATTCATAGCTTTTAAAACTTTATCTGATAATTTATTATGACGTCCAGAGAAAAATGCTTGCATTTTTTCTTCATGACAGAATACTAAAATATCTTTTAATCTATCAACTAATAAATTATTCATTATAAAGCTAACTTCACTATCACTACGTTTAAAGTTTTCAGTTGAAAATAAATAAGCACTTATGTATTTAACTCCTTTTTTATACATATACGCGGTCAATTTTTGAAGATTTTGAAAACCAGCTTCGTGACCTTTGCTACGGGAAAGTCCTCTTGCTTCAGCCCATCTGCCATTACCATCAACAATGATTCCGACATGATATGGAATTTTTAATTCATTTTCCATCTTTATACCTCACTATCTTTATATATTATAATATATTTTGCTATATTATACAAGAAAAGAATTACCATAGTAATTCTCTTAAGCATTTTATTGACAATTAGCTTTCGATAAATCAGCTTTTCTTACTGTACTTTCATTAGCGTCTTTAACGACGCATATTTTGGCTTGATTATTCCAAAGTTTTAATGTGATGTCTCCATTTTTAGCAATTTTAAGAGTTCCTGAGTCCGGAAGGGTTCCTGAGGTTTTCAATTTATCCTTGTTTGAACCAGTTGCATAATTAATAGTTAACTCACGGCTTGTTCCAGTTTTGGCTGCATCAAAACTGTATTGTCTAGCAGCGTCAACTAATCCAGATACAGAATTCACAAACATTTGCTTACGATTATCACCGATAACATTTAAAATTGCAGGTACAGTAATTGCAGCAAGAATCCCTAAAATTCCAATAACAGCAAGAGCCTCGACGAGCGTAAAACCATTTTTCATATTTTCACCTACTCTATATATGATTATAATAGCTTGATATATATTTTGTCAAGAAAAAAGCCACTTTATATGGCTTAAAAAAATTTAATCTCATAGCCTTTTTCCCCACGGTCTTTGATTTCATAAAGGACTTTATCGGCAATACTATAATATTCTCCGTAGATTGGATTTAAACATTTATTAATTGATACTCCAATACTCACATTTATTGGAAATCCTAAATTATTATTGTGGTCGATGTTTTTATTAATTATCTCGCTTAAAGATTTAACATATTTTATTTTGTTTTCACCAATTGCTAGAGCACCAAATTCATCACCACCTAAACGAAAAATAATATCACTACATCTAAAGGTTGATTCTAAGCTTTCAGCTACTAGTCTAATAACTTTGTCCCCGACTGGGTGGCCATATGTATCATTTATAGTTTTGCTATCTAACTCACCTTTTAAATTTAGGTCAAAAATAAAATCTGTACTATTTTGAAGTAATACTTTAATTTTTTCATACTGTTTTATAGTTGCTTCTTGTAATTCATAAATGTCGCTTGTATCACGAATAATAAAAGCAGCATAGCCTTTTTTGGGCGATCAACTTGAAATATCAAAATGCCTATTTATTTTTTGAGCATACAATTTAACTTTATTGTTTAGTTTTTCGTATGCGGTTTTATGATATATATCATTATTAAAAATACTTGGAACTAACGGTAATTTACTATTTAATTCATTATAAAAGATATTTTTAGTAATGGATAGTAAATATTCAGCCGCTTTATTTATATATGACGTTTTTAACTCTATGACTTGTTTATTTTTCATCTAAAATAGGTTTATAATAACAATTAAAACTATGGACTTCATTTAGAACACTAACTTGTTTGATATTAGGTATACGATCAGAGTTAGTAATCATATCCTGCACTTCCTCTCGTCTTATACTATGTTAAGATGCTTGACAACATTCAATTATAAAAGGCATATCAATATTGATACGCCTTTTAATTAAATGGTTAATTTCCCATTTGTTTAGCAACTTCTTCAGCAAAGTTTTCTTCTCTTTTTTCCATACCTTCACCAACTTCATAACGATACATAGCTCTAATATTTCCACCGTTATTTTTAACGAATGTTTTAACGTTAATGTCGCTATCTTTAACAAATGGTTGTTCTTCTAAACAGATTTCTTTATAAAATTTTTGAATTCTTC
Organism: uncultured bacterium; assembly: GCA_959020415.1. Taxonomy (GTDB): domain Bacteria; phylum Bacillota_I; class Bacilli_A; order RF39; family UBA660; genus Coprosoma. Next base: position 34,408 of record CAUERX010000012.1, read on the forward strand.
CTTGAACCATTTTTTCTGCTATTTCTTGTGGTTTTCCTTCGTTCATGGCTTGTTCTGTTAAAACAGCTTTTTCTTTTTCAACAACTTCTGCAGGAACGTCTTCAATACTTACAAATGATGGTCTCATAGCAGCAGCATGCATTGCAACATCTTTTGCTACAGCTTCATCAGTGTTTTCAGTTAATGTTAATACTGCAATTTTACCACCCATGTGAATATATTCACCAAATGATTCGTTATCAGCTTTAGCTACTTTATTAAATCTTCTTAAACTTAATTTTTCACCAATAGTTGCTGTTTTAGAAATAATCAAATCATTAATAGTACCTTCAGCAGTAGATAATTCTAAAGCTTCTTCTAAAGTACTAACATCACTTTTAATGATTGTTTTTAAAATTGTTTTTACTAAATTTTGAAACTCTTCGTTTTTAGCAACGAAATCAGTTTCAGAATTCACTTCGATAATAACAGCGTCATTACCATCAATTAAGATTGCGGCAGTTCCTTCAGCAGCAATTCTATCGGCTTTTTTAGCTGCTTTTGAAATTCCCTTTTCGCGAAGCCAATCGATTGAAGCCTCAATATTAGCATTATTAGCTTCTAGGGCTTTTTTACAATCGAGCATTCCTGCTCCAGTTTTTTCTCTTAATTCTTTTACTAGACTTGCACTAATCATATTTCTCTCTCCTTTTTATTTAAAAAAGGTGATATTATAATCACCTTTTGATTAACTTAAAGCTTCAATAAGTTCAGCTTTTTTCATTGTAGAATATCCTTTTATTTCTTTTTCTTTAGCAAGTTCACGAAGTTCAGCTACAGTTTTTGTACTATAATCTACAGTTTCGGCTTTTTTAGGTTCTTCTTTGTTAATAACTTTTTCTTCTTTTGCTTCAGGTTTTGGAGTTTCTACTTTTTCAGATGATTTATTATATGGTTTTTTATTATCGTATAGTTTTTTGTCATATGGTTTTCTATCGTTTCTATTGTTGTATCTTGGTCTTCTATCTTCTTTTCTTTTTACTGTTTCTAAGGCTTTTTGCATAATTTCATCGCCTTTTTCTTCTTTACGGTTGTCACTAACGTAATCAACTATTTTACCACCTTGGGCTTCAACAATTGCATTAGCCATAACACCAATAATTAATTTAACAGCTCTGATAGCATCATCGTTACCAGGAATTACATAATCAACCATATCAGGATCACAGTTAGTATCAACAATTCCGAATACTGGAATGCCTAACTTTCTTGCTTCTCTGATAGCAATATCTTCTTTAGTAGGATCTACTATAAACATTGCTTGTGGTAATTTGTTCATATCTCTAATACCACATAATAATTTGTTTAATTTGTCATATTCCTTTTTAATTTTAACGACTTCTTTTTTTGGTAAACGATCAAAAGTACCATCTTTTTCCATCTTTTCGATTTGTTCTAATCTTTTAACTCTTCTTCTAATAGTTTTAAAGTTTGTTAAGGTACCACCCAACCATCTTTCATTAACGTATAATGAATTTGATCTAATAGCTTCCTCTTTAGTTGCTTCGGCAGCTTGTTTTCTAGTACCTACAAATAATACTTTTCCTCCATTAGCAGCAATTTCTTTTAAAGCAGCATAAGCTTCCTCAATTTTCTTTGCTGTTTTTTGTAAATCGATAATATAAATATCATCTCTAGCTGTAAAAATATACTCTTTCATTTTTGGGTTCCATCTTTTAGTCTGATGACCAAAGTGAACACCAGCTTCTAATAAATAACTCATTGACACTACTGTCATATTTTCTTCCTCCTTTTGTTTTTCCCTCTGAATACTTCTAGGTTCACACCACCAATAAGGCACTAGGCGTGAAAATCCATATTCATGTAAATTAAAAAAGCCAATAATATTATAACATAATTATATGCTTTTACAACAAATAATTTTGTTTTTTTTAGGCTTTTTTTGTTTTATATTCCTAAACGGGTTCAAACTTCCATTTCTGTGAAATACTTTGGTCACAAGTATTGGCTTGAACGTTTGTATAATTACTAGTATTTGTTCCATTCACTGACAAACACAACCCATTTATATTTTTTATATAATAGTAACCATACCCAGCATTTTCTATTGTCCAATAACCACCATTGTTTTCATGTAATTGATAGGTATGAACATTGGCCCCAGAAGCTGAACTATTTCCAGATACCCATAGCCACTGATCTGCCGTATGAGTAATTTGAAAAGCATAATATACTTTGCCATTTTCTATTTTAGAAATCGATGGTCGCCAATAATTGGTTCCTGCCTTTTCGTAAAGAATTATATCGGTAGCATTTTCGGTTCCTTGATAATATGCGGTTAGTCCTGACAAACCGTTTAGATTAGTTAAAATTCGATAATAGTTTGATTCAGTATAAGAAAGATTTGAAGCGTTATCATTAATGTTTATGTTTTCAAAGGCAGATACATAAGCATCTCCTGTTGTTCCAACATTATTCATAACATTACGAAATCCCTCTGGTGGGGTAAAATTTGAAACATTATTATTAATGATACCGTTATTGTAATTAAATTGAACTAATTCTTTAGTTGAGTCTAGCATATTTAGATATATGCCCCCGCCAATATCTTTAGCAGTATTTTGAATTATTTGTCCTCCATTCATTGTGAATGTACACGAATCACACTCAATTCCTCCACCATTGCCATTAGAACTATTACCTGAAATAGTCCCAGAATTCATTATGATTTTACCGACGGAATAGATTCCCCCGCCACTTCCATCAACCTGATTATTAATGATATTAGCATTTTCAAGAGTCAGCTCGCTATAGTAGCCCATATGAATACCTGCTCCACCATAACTATTTTTATTATTTTTAATAGTTCCACCGTTTATTTCAGCAACAACATATTTATCTACTGTTCCATCCATAAGTGAAATACCACTGCCACTATTATATGTAGCAATAAAATTTTGAATAGTAGTGCCTTCGTCCATGATAATTTTAACCGTAGTTTTTATACTAATTCCGCCTTGAGTGTCGGAAACATTAGTACCATCAAAAGTAATGTTTGAAAGTTTTAATGTTCCGGTCCAAACAGTTAATAAATAATTGCTGAAGGCTTTAGTCTTTTTAATTGAATTAATAGCGCCTGTTGTCGAATAACTAGTTAAAGTAATGTTTTTATTTTCATTAAAGTTAATAGGACTAGAAATATTTAAATCATTCATAATATTAATAGTTGATGTTGTTGCAGCAGAACTATATGCTTTCGGGATAGTCGCATATGGTTTTGTTTTCGTTCCATATCCAGTTGTATCATTTCCTGATGATGATACATATAAGTCATTTCTTACTACACTATATGTACTTGCTGTTATGGTATTTGTTCCATCACTTACTTTAGCTATTAATGTTCCATTTGTTCCAAAGTATATCGTTGGATTACTTGTTACTGTAACCGCACTCCCTCCATCTTTTATATATGTACATGTATACGTACTTCCACATCCACTTGGATAACTTATTACTACCTCTCCATTGTTGGTACTTGAATATGTTGGTGTTGGTATTGTGTTAGTAATCGTTGCTACTGTAGTTGATGAAGTTTGCC
>CAUERX010000013.1 GCA_959020415.1 uncultured bacterium
TAAATAGTACCATGGAGCCATCATATTTCAATATAGAAAGTGGTAGTATTAATGAGAACTATTCCACTAAAGATCGAACTAATAATATAGGTACTGAACATAATGAGGATTACAATTACTATGAGCCTGTTTATTTTACTGAAAAAGGAAATGGCTTTTCTTATAATGAAAACGGCAAATACACTTTAGTGTCAGCGCTTAATGGAACTTTTGCTGCTTGTATTTATGGCGCAGATACTAGCGATGGAGCTAATGTAAAAGGATATAATAATACAACAACAGATGATGCAATTTGGTTACCATATATTTCTAGAATTACAAATGGTCAAGCTCAATATTATTTCGAATCACGTTTAAGGGAAAATAGGCTACTAAGAATTGAAGGTGGAAGTTCAAGTCCTGGTTCAAACGTCCTTGCCGAATCTCTAAGTAATGGTGCAGGATATAGCTGGACTATGGAAAGCGCTGGTAATGGTTATTATTATCTAAAAAATACAACAGGATTATGTTTAGATGTATATGGAGCAACTGCTGATAATGGTACAAATATCTGGGCATATACATGTAATAAATCCGATGCTCAAAAGTGGAAATTCAAGGCAGTTTAACATAAAAAATATCAGTAAAAATTACCGCATAATTATAAATTCCAACGAGAATAATCACGAAAGTGATTGTTCTACTGGAGTTTATAAAACTCCATACAACTAACATGGATTTTACTTCTCTTCTCAAACCTACAAAGTAAAATAAACATGTTAGTTTTTATTTGCTATTTTTTATGGAAAAAGTTATAATTATAAAAATGGAGGTATATATATGAAACTAAAAAAAGACACAACGAGGAAGGCTATTAAAAAATTATCTTTTGAAGAACCTAAAGGAACTTTAGCAAAATCTTTATTATGTGTATTATTAATTGCTTCTTTAGTTAATTTTGGGTTAACTTGTTTATTTAAATCTATAGGATATAGCTTTGAAATTAATTTCTTTAATGATTTAATTACAGCTTTAAGTATGGTTTTGGTAGCGCCTTTAATGCTTAACTTTTTCAATATGTTTTTAATGAATAGCCGAGATGAATTAATTTCATTTAGTGATCTGTTTAAAGGTGGCAATAAGGGTTTAAAGTTTTCATGGTATTATGCACTAGTTAGTGTTGGTTATTTATTAATAACTTCATTATTTGGCTTATTACCGATTGCTGGTTTAATTATTAATTTAATAATTTTTGTAGTAGTTACTCCGGTTTTGTTTGTTTTGCCTTATGTATTTTTGGAAAACAAAGAACTTCGTTTAAAAGAGCTTATTAGTAATTCGTTTAAAGTGGTCAGTAGTAAACGGGTAGAGTTTTATGGCATGATTTTAAGTTTTTCAGGCTGGTTTATTTTAGGGTTATTTACGTTTGGTATTTTATATTTTTGGCTTATTCCTTATTTATTTATTGCACTTACTTATTTATATTTAGAATTTAAAGAGGAAAAAGAATTTGAACAAGTAAAAGGAATTAGTAATGGTATGGTCATTTTATTCTTTATTCTAGGAGTTTTCTTATTCTGCATTATTTCATTTGTTAATGTTCCAACAAGCTTTGATTCTTTTAAAGATACTTTGATGGGTAATAGTCTTACTGAAAAAAGTGGTAGTGGTAATACTTCTTTAAAATATGGTGGGAAAGCGATTACTTTTGATGCACCTTCTGGTTATAAGGTTATAGCTGAAACGGATGCGTCTAAGACATATAGTAATTCTGATAATTATAATGTTTTGCAGTATTCAATTTATTTATCTAATACAGAAGATAGTTTGGAGATGGATAAAACAATTGTAAATGAAATGCGGGAATCATCTGATTATAAGAAAATAGAAGACGAAGAGTTTACACTTAAAGTAAATAGTAAGGAAATAAAGGGTTATCAATATAAGACAACTAAAAAAGATGGTAGTAAATTTTCATCAATCATAGCTTATTATCCTAAGGGTGATTTTGTTGTATCGATTAGTTTAACAAATTCTAACAATTCTGATTTAAGTAAAGAGGATATTAAAAAGTTTATTACTATTTATTAATGCTTGATTTAATTTGGTTATTAATTTATAATTAAAATAGGTGAATAATATGGAAAAAGGATTTACTTTGGTTGAGTTATTAGGTGTAATTGTAATTTTAGGGATTATTGGAATGATTGCTACGCCAATTGTTAGTAATGTAATAAATAAGAGTATGGATAATGCGAATAATGCACAAATTGATACAATTAAAAGAGCAGCTAAAACATGGGCGAATGCGAATGTTTATTTACTTCCTGATTGTGGTAGCGATACTTGCGCGGAAACTAAGGCAGTGACGGTAAAAGATCTTAAGGAAGGCGGGTATTTGGATGATAAAGATATTACCAATCCTAAAGATGATACTAATTATGAAGACGCAAAAGTAATAATAAAAAAAGAAAATGGTAAATATACTTATACTTTTCAAGAGAAATAAGGTTTGACTCGTGGACAGCAAACCTTTTTTTTGGTAAAATTAAAGGAGGTGATATTATGCTTTATAGTTCAATCGAAAACAGTAAAATAAAAGAGTTAAAAAAGCTTTCTTTAAAAAAATATCGTGATAAAACTAAAATGTTTTTAGTTGAAGGCGAGCATTTGATTATCGAGGCATATAAGGCAGGATATTTAGAGGAATTACTTTTAGAAGAAGGTTATGAATATAATTTAGATACTAAAATTAATTATGTTTCTAAAAATGTGATGCAACATCTTTCATCATTGGATACGCCTTCTAAAATGATGGGCATATGCATAAAGAAGGATGGAGAAGTTAACGGTAAAAGGATTTTAATGTTAGATGATATTCAGGATCCAGGAAATTTAGGAACGATTATTCGAAGTTCGGCAGCTTTTGGCGCAGATACAATTATTTTAAGTGAAAAATGCGTAGATATTTACAGTCCTAAAGTTATTAGAGCTAGTCAAGGGATGATTTTTAAGGTAAATATTGTAATTTCTAATTTAGAAAAAATGACTTTAGAACTTAAAAACTTGGGATTTAAAGTTATGGGTACGAAAGTAACTGGCGGGAGTGAATTAAAAAGGCTTGAAAAACCAGAAAAGTTTGTTATAATAATGGGCAACGAGGGAAATGGCGTTAAAAAGGAACTATTAGATTTATGTGATGAATATATTTATATTAAGATGAATGAAACTTGTGAGAGTTTAAATGTGGCGATTGCAACAAGCATTATTTTATATGAACTAGGTGGTGATTAAATGTTTTATATTGGTAAAGTTGTAAATACTCATGGTATTAAAGGTGAAATTAGAATTATTTCAGAGTTTAAATATAAAGATTTAGTTTTCCAAAAAGGTAATCATTTATATATTGCGGATGATGACTTAGTGATTAGTAGTTATAGGGTTCATAAAAATTATGATATGGTAACGTTTGAAGGTATCAATGGTATTGATGAAGTTTTAAAATATAAAGGTAAAAATGTATATATAGATAGAAATGATTATATTTTTCCAGATTTATTAAATGAAGATTTAATTGGGCTTGAGGTTTATGGTGATGGTAAATTAGTCGGTGTTTTGTCAGAAATAATAAAAAATGTAAATCAAGAACTGCTAGTGGTTCAAAATGAAGAAAAAGAATATTTAATACCTTACGTTCCGGCTTTTATAAAAGATATAAGCAAGGAAAAAATTGAAATTAATGTAATCGAGGGTTTGTTAAATGAAGATTGATATATTAACAATATTTCCAGGAATGTTTGAGGGATTTCTCCATGAATCAATAATTAAACGGGCAATAGAAAAAGGGTTAGTTCAAATAGAAACGCATGATATTAGAGCTTATAGTAAGGATCCGCACCGAAGGGTTGATGATTATGGTTTTGGTGGGGGTAAGGGCATGGTGCTTATGCCACAACCAATATTTGACGCAGTAGAGGATCTAAAGAAAGATAGTTCTAAAGTGATTTTAATGACTCCCCAGGGTAAACCTTATAAACAGTCTATAGCTTATGATTTATCTGAGGAAAAGCATCTTATTTTAATTTGCGGGCATTATGAAGGCTTTGATGAACGTATTAGAAGTTTAGCTGATTTAGAGATAAGTATTGGTGATTATGTTTTAACAGGTGGCGAATTAGCTAGTATGGTGATTACTGATAGTGTAGTTCGTTTGATTGATGGAGTAATTGAAAAAGAGTCCCATCTTCAAGATTCTTTTAATAACAATTTACTAGATTATCCAGTTTATACAAGGCCAGAAGATTTTAGAGGTATGAAGGTTCCAGAAGTATTATTATCAGGCCATCATGCTAATATTAAAAAGTTTAGAGAAGAAGAAAGTTTAAAAAGAACACGCGATAGAAGACCAGATTTATTAGAAAAGAGATGATTTTATGAGCAAGTATTATATTTGCGATAAAGAAAACAACGAAATAGTTTATGGATATCTCAATTATAATAAAGTTGATGGTTTTAGGGTAAAGCCGCGTAATAATGTTGAATATGATGGGGTAGAGGTAAGTAGTTTAATATTAGTTGAACCGTCATTAATAGAAAATGTTTTAAAAAGAAAAACGAGGATTAAACTTAATGCTTATTTAAATTTTTTAATTAGTATTTTAGATTCTGAAGATGACGATTCGGGTGACTTAAGTTTAGTGCTTGATGATACTAGAAGGTATAAAGCACTTATTATGAATAAGTATTCTAAATTTTTAAATCCAGCATACATTAAAGAATTATTGTATAGAGTAAAATTCGTCGAAGAAGAATTGAAAGCTAGAATTTATGAAAATAATAAGACTATGAAAAATAGTCGTGGAAGAGGCGGAAAGTAGCTTCTTTTTTATTTAATCTATCTATTGAAATAATATTGTGATAATTATGTTTTAATAAAAACAGTTGTTTAAATAAAATAGAAGAAATTTTTTTATTCCCTTGCATATTCTTGTAATATATGGTAAAATTTTTTATGTCGTGATCCGCTAGAAGTTATTATTTGTTTATCTATGATCGCAGAATAAGACAAAGGAGAGTGACCTATGAATTTAGTTGACCAAATTACAAAGAGTCAAATCAGAACTGATTTACCTGAATTTCGCGTTGGTGATACTGTTAAAGTAAACGTAAGAATTATTGAAGGTAAACGTGAAAGAATTCAAGCTTTTGAAGGTATCGTAATGGCTATCCAAGGTGGTGGCGTTAGTAAAACTTTCACTGTTAGAAAAATTTCTGGTGGTGTTGGTGTTGAAAGAATTTTCCCTTTTAACTCGCCTAAAGTTGACAGCGTAGTAGTTGTTAGAAAAGGTAAAGTTAGAAGAGCTAAATTAAATTATTTACGTAGCTTAAAAGGCCAAGCAAAAATTAAAGAAAGAAAATAAGGCTTATGCCTTATTTTTGCTAGGAGATAAGAATATGGAAGAGACTAAAAAAGCGGAAAAGAAAAATATTTTTAAGGAGTTATTACCATACATTATAATTATTTTAGTAGTGGTTTTAATTAGAACATTTATTGTAACTCCAGTTCAAGTTGAAGGGACTTCAATGGTCCCAACGCTTAAGGACAATGAAATTTTAATTTTGAAAAAATATGATCACTCTTTTGAAAGATTTGATGTTGTTGTTTTTAAATACAATAATGATAAACTTATAAAAAGGGTAATCGGACTTCCAGGTGACACGGTTGAATATAAAGATAATAAACTTTATATTAATGGTGAATATGTTAAGGAAGATTTTTCTAGAAATTCTGATACTGCTGATTTTAAATTAGAGGATATTGGGTTAGATAAAGTTCCAGAAGATTGTTATTTTGTAATGGGAGATAATCGTAATAATTCAACGGATAGTAGAATTATTGGGGTAGTTAATAAAGATACAATCCAAGGAGCCACTAATTTTAGTATTTTTCCATTTGACACATTTGGCAAAATAAATAAGTAGCTACTTTAGCTACTTTTTGTTATAATTAAAAGAGATGAGTTGTTATAATAAAATGGAATTTTGTTGCTCTTTTAACAAAAAGACTTTAAATATTGATAAACATATTTTTATAAAGAACAGTGTGTTATTTTTTGATTAAAATAATTTAAATAAAGGGGTGCATTATGAAACTATCGGAAGTAAATATAAATGATTTAGATGAAAAATTAATAAAGAAAATTTTCTTTAATGTAAAAAAAGAAGAATATAATTATGCAGATTATGTAATCATATATGGATGCTCTGTAAAACAATTATTGGATGAACGTTTGAATTACGCGATCAATGTTTTAAGTAATATTAAGTTTGATAAAGTTCTAGTAACTGGTGGTATAGGTAAACAAGGTTATTGCTTCAGTACTTAGTGACCAAGCAGAATATATGAAAAAATTTTGCCATAGAAATTCAATAGATGATAGTAAAATAATTACTGAGGATGAGTAAAAAAACAACTGAAGAAAATAACATTAATATTATGAATATGTTAAATTTAGAATTAGTTGATTGACTAATTAATATTGTATTAGTAATTCATGAGTATCATTTAGAACGTATAATTTTACATTGGACTAAAGTTTTAAAAAACGATAATATTCATTTTTATTACGATTATGTTGAAAATACCGTTTTATCTTATGATAGAATAATATGTGATTTAAAATTGATGGATTCAATGAAAAGGTAAATGGCTAAAATAAAAAGATTTATAAATGAATAAAAGTATACAGTATAACTATATAGTGATTTTGGTATTATTTTTTTGAGTAAATGAATTAACTGGGGGGTAAGATAGACATCAATATAGATAAGGTAGATAAAATACGATAAATAGGATTTTAATGGAATTATACGATGACTATGAAGAAGGTAACATAGAAAGTCTAATTGAGTTTACAGACAAAACATTTCCAAACAATGGAACAGATCAACTTTTTGTTGGATGCACGTTGATATTATTTTCTAGAGCGAGAGGGTATAAATCTAGATATGATATGTCAAGGGAAAATTTATATTCGATAGTTTCAGCAGCAAAAGAAAAAGTAAGCTCATCGAATTTATTGGCTTTTTATGTAGAGAGAATAAATACTAAAAAAGGAATTATTAAATATTTAAAAGATGTAGTTAATGATAAAAATATTGATAAATATGTAGATTTAATCATGGATTATTTAGATCAATTTAAGCCAAATTTTGTATCAATAATAAAGCAGCATAGAAGCGTCTTAGAATATATTGAAAATAAAAACGAGCATGTTAATCAAGGAGGAAATAACGATGGACAATAATAATCGACAAAATGCTACAAACATAAATTGCTTGATACCAATTTATTTAACCCCTTTGAGAAATCCTTATAAATAAAGGGCTTGCGAGCATCGAGATCTTGCACGTTTTTTTAAAGAAGGACTAAAAAATAGCAAAAAATGATAAAAAATGGCTATTTTTATTAAAAAATGGGGTTATTTTTTTTAGTTGATACCACAAGGTTAACCCCCTTGATATAATTTGATATTTTTAATAACAGACGGTTTTAATTAACTGTCTTTTTTTTGGGTGGAAAAGTGGTGGGATAATGAAAGGAGGTGAAGAAGTGCCTAAGTGTGAAATTATTGCAATTGCTAATCAGAAAGGAGGCGTAGGTAAGACAACGACAACGTTTAGTCTTGGAGTTGCATTAGCAAAAGCTGGTAAAAAGGTTTTATTGATTGATGCTGATCCACAAGGTGATTTGACAACATATATGGGATGGCATAATAACGATGAGATTCCTGTTACATTAGCAACGTTAATGGAAAGAACTATTACAGATAAAGATATAAATGCTTTTGAATCTGTATTACATCATAATGAAGGATTGGATTTAGTTCCATCTAATCTTGACTTATCATCCTTGGAAGTTAGTTTGGTTAATGCAATGAGTCGAGAATATACTATGAAAAATTCAATTGGATCATTAACAAATAAATATGATTATGTTTTGATTGATTGTATGCCATCATTGGGTATGATTACCATAAATGCATTAGCTTGTTCAGATAAAGTTATTATTCCTGTTCAATCACAGTTTCTAGCAACTAAAGGTATGGGACATTTGTTACAAACTGTTCTTAAAGTTAGAAAACAAATCAATCCTAATCTTAAAGTAGGTGGAATCTTGCTTACACTAGTAGATGAAAGAACGAATTTAGCGAAGAACATTAGAAAAGAATTAAGTGAGACTTATGGCAACGTTTTTAAATTGTTTGACACTCAAATTCCTAGAGCTATAAAAGTGGCTGAGTCAACATCACAAGGAGAGAGTATTTTTTCTTATGATAAAAATAGCAAAGTATCATCAGCTTATAATAATTTTGCAATGGAGGTATTAAAAGATGGAGAAAAAGAGTTACATCGATCATCAAACATTCAAGCTAGATGATTTTTTTACTACTCAAGAACAACGAGATGAAAACAAAAAAGAAAAAATCGAAATAATTGATTTAGATTTAATTGATGATTTTCCAGAGCATCCGTTTAAAGTTAGAGAAAATGAAGACTTAATTAAGTTGCAGGAAAGTATAAAATTAAACGGTGTTTTAGAACCTATCATTGTAAGAAAAAAAGGCGATAGATATGAAATTGTATCTGGACATAGAAGAAAAAAAGCTTCAGAACTTATTGGTAAATCTGAAATACCATGTATTGTAAGAAATATGTCGGATGACGAGGCAACAATTTATATGGTTGACTCTAATATGCATAGAGAGTTTATTTTGCCTAGTGAAAAAGCGAAAGCTTATAAAATGAAACTTGATGCAATGAAACATCAAGGAATTAGGAACGATTTAACTTCGTTCCCAGTGGGGAATAAGTTAACTTCTGCTGAGACAGTTGGGAAAGAAATGGGAGAAAGTAAAAATCAGGTATATAGATTTATTAGACTTAATTACTTAATTCCTGAATTATTAGTTATGGTTGATAACTCGGTATTAGAACAAACTCCATCAATAGCTCTAAGACCAGCAGTAGAACTTTCTTATTTGAAAGAATCTGAACAAAAATTAGTCTTGGATTCAATCAATTATACAGATTCAACTCCTAGTCATGCTCAAGCAATTCAACTTAGAAAATTAAGTGAAAGTAGTCAATTAACAGAGCAAAAGATTGATGAAATAATGAGTCAAGAAAAGCCAAATCAAATTCCTAGAATAAGTCTCAGTGAGGATAGAATACGAAAAGTTATTCCCAAAAGCCTGAAAATTAATGATATGGAAGATTTTGTAATTAAAGCATGTGAATATTATGGGCGTCATTTGAGAGAAAAAAATATAGAAAGTCGATAGCATGATTTATCTAGTAGAGGTGAAATATGGATGATAAAGAATTTCAAATAAAGAGAAGCGATAATTTTACAATAGTAAATAATTTTATATTACGAGATAAGAACTTATCACTTAAATCTATTGGTTTACTTTGTAAAATGATAAGTTTACCACCAAATTGGGACTATTCGTTTAATGGACTAGTATCTATATGTAAAGAAAGTAAGTCTGCTATTAGAACAACTATTAATGAACTGAAAGAATCAGGATATATAGAAATATTGAAAAAACGAGATGATAAAGGCTTGTTTGTATATAAATATATTGTATATGATATGCCAAAAACCTTATATTTAAATAAAAATAATCCAGGGACCGATTTTCCATCTATGGATAATCCAACATCGGAAAATCATCACCAATTAAATAGTCATTCATTAATAGATAAAATAGATAAAACATCTAAAGATGAGGAAATATCAAATTTCACTAAAGAATTAATTAAATTAAATTATATAAGTAAAGATGAGTATAATCTTACATATTATGATAACTTATTTAAAGAATATAAAGATAATGGTTATTCAAATCATGAATTGTTTATGTCTATACATTATATTACTAAAAGAATTAAAGAAAATAAATTTCTAGATGAAGATGGTAATATAATAAGAAATAAGTTTGGGTACTTCAAATCAGCATTAGAATCTAATTTTAAAAAATTACAAGGTTATTCGGATTATGAAGACGAATATGATTGGCTAGCTGATAATGAAGATTTAATAAATAATTATAACTTATCTAAATTATCTAATAAGAATAAAGATAGAGAAAGATAAATCGCAGAATTTTATTTTTTTCAAAACTATGTTATAACCAGATAAATTAAGCAAAGGAGTGTTTTTAATGAAACGTAAGAAAATTTTGATTATAACAGGCATCTTTATTGTTACTGGTGTCATTTGTACTTTTTGTTTATTTCGCAATTTTACAAATCCAGCAAATACCGAAATAAAAAAAGGTCAAACCGATACCAAGATAACAGAAACTAAAAAGGAAGAATCGGAATTGATAGAGGAAAACACAGAGCAAGTTACACCAGATATTTCAAATGATTCTGAAGAAATTAAAGATAATAATACTTCCAATAATGGTGGTACAAATAATTATGATGGTTCAGAACAAGATATTCCTTCAATAAATAACTCAACACCAATTGTAGAAGAAAATAATGAAAGGCAATGTACTGTAAAAAAATTTTATTCTGTTTTTAGAGCAGATTTTGATAATTTTGAGGAATGTAATGAAAAAGGGAATATCTTAAAAGAAAAAAATAAATATTATGGATTTACATGTGATTATCAAACTGATGATTGTGGAGATATTTATTATATGCTAACATTTTTTGACGGAAATGGAAATTTTATTGATTATCCGTCTGTGCCTAAGTCTTAAATAATTAAGGCTTTTTTTTATGAAAAAATAAAGGAGGAAAAAAATGAGATTAATAAAAAATAAAATAAGTATGGTTTTATTATTTTTGGTTGGTTTATCTTTTATTCCAACTATAACAGTAAATGCAGCTAATTATAATGAATCATTTAATGACAAGTCTCAATGGATAAAAGGAGACTATATTTTAAAAGTAAAGGGTTCTACTCGTAAATACCAACAAATGACAGTAATTACTCGTAATAGTGATGGACAATTTGTTTATTGTATTGAACCAGGAACTCCAGTTGCTCAAGGAGCAATTTATCCTGGACAAGATTTTGATCAATCTTATGTTGCAAATATGACAACTGAACAATGGAGAAGAATATCTTTGTTAGCATATTACGGTTATGGTTATGGTGATCATACTGATATAAAATGGTATACTGTTACACAATTTTTAATTTGGCAAACTGTTCCACATGGATATGATATTTATTTTACTGATACATTAAATGGAAATCGAATTACAAAATACACAGATGAAATGAATGAATTAAACAGATTGGTTGAAGAACATTATAAAGCCCCTAGTTTTACTTCATCTAATATAGAAATGAATATTGGAGATGATTTAGAATTAAATGATACAAATGGGGTTTTACATAATTTTGAAGTAGCAAGTGAAACAGGAGTTAATGCTACAATTGAAAACAATAATTTAAAAATTACCGCTACAAATGTAGGTGATGGAAGTGTAACTATTACTAAAAGAGATAAAAATTATTCTCATCCAGCAATTGTTTATTTCCATCCTTCAGGTCAAGACTTAATGATGAGAGGATCTTATGATCCAGTTGATGTTAATATTAAAATAACTGTAGTAGGAGGAAAAGTATCTGTTAAAAAAATTGACATGGATACTCAACTAGGTATAGCTCAAGGTGATGCTACTCTTGATGGTGCAGTTTATGGTATTTATAACATGGAAGGAGAAAGAGTTGGTGAAGTAGTTTCAAAAGGTGGCGAATATGTTATGAGTGATTATTTACCATCACTAGGTACTTTTTATCTACAAGAAGAAAAAGCTTCAGTTGGTTATGAATTGAATGAAACTAAATATTATTTTGAAATAACAAAAGATAATTTATATCCTGAAGTTGATGTAAGTGAAAAAGTAATAGAAAGAGATTTAAAAATATTTAAAGTTTATGCATCAGACGAAACAGGTTTTTTAACTGGTGAACCTAATGTTACTTTTGATATCTACTTAAAATCAAGTGGAGAAAAAGTAACAAGTATTACAACTGATGAAAGTGGTTATGCTACTGCTACTTTACCTTATGGAATATATACAATAAAACAAGTAACTAGCACACAAGATCATGAATTTGTTGAAGATTTTGAGATTACAGTAAATGAAAATGCTGATGATCCTATCTACAAATTATTGGCTAATGCCGAGATTAAAGCTAAACTTAAAGTAATTAAAGTGGATGCAGAAACTGGCAATGTGATTCCTGCTGCTGGAATTAAATTCAAGATTTTTGATATTGAAAATAATGAATACGTATGCCAAGTTACTGATAAAGAACAATGTGTTTTTGAAACTAATGAAGAAGGAATTTTGCTTACACCATTACCTTTAAATAGTGGTACATATCGATTAGAAGAACAAGATCAAGAACTTGATGGATATTTATGGAATAAAGAGCCATTAGAATTTACCATTGGCGAAGATTCAGAGCTTATTGATGATGAAACTTTTGGTGCTATTTTAGAGGTTAAATTTGAAAATAATCAAGTAAAGGGTAAAGTTGAAATTAACAAAAATGGAGAAAAGCTAATCATTGAAAATGGTTCTTATTATTATGAGAAAATCAAGTTAGAGGGTGCAGAATTTGAATTAAGAGCTTCAGAAGATATTGTTGTAGGTGGAAAAACTTATTACAAAAAGGGTGATTTAGTTACTATTCTAGTTACTGATGAAAATGGTTATGCAAGTATTGACAATTTACCTTTAGGAAAATATGAATTAAATGAAACTAAATCTAGCCATGGCAATGTAGTAGATTCTAATATATATGAGTTTGAATTAAAATATAAGGATCAGTACACTAACATTGTTTATCAAACTTTTGATTTAGATAATCAATATGAAAAAGGAACTTTAGAGTTTACCAAGACTGATTTAGTTACAGGTGAACCTTTACCTAATACTAAAATAGAGATTTATACAGAAGATGATATAAAAGTTTTTGAAGGATATACTGATGAAAATGGAAAAATCGTGATTGAAGATATGCCTATTGGAAAATTTTATTTAATCGAAACTGAAGCTCCTGAAGGGTATATTTTAAATCCTGAAAAAATGTGGTTTGAGATTAAAGAAAATGGTGAAATAGTAAAAGCAAATATGACAAATGAACAAATAGTTGAAGTACCAAATACAGAAGCTGTTGATTCACATTTACCATTAATCTTAGGTTTGTGTTTTGCAGGAGTTGGAGTAGGAATCTTTGTGTATGAAAAGGTTAAGAAAAATAAAAAATAGTAGAAAGAACCGATTATTAATTGTCGGTTCTTTGCTTTTTATTATTGGTATTTCTATTGTCTCTTTTAATTTTATTGCAAGATTTAATATTCAAAATGAAGAAAAAAAGGCTATAGAGGAATTTTATATTCAAGAAGAAAAAGTAGAAAATAATGAAACTACAATAGAAAGTGAAGATAAAACTCAAGATAAAACAGATTATATAGGTATTTTGAAAATTCCAAAAATAAATCTGATTAGAGGCTTGGTATCTCCAGATAGTAAATATAATAATGTAGATTATAATATTCAAATTATTGATGGATCTGATATGCCAAACGTAACCAATGGGTGCTTTATTTTAGCTGCACATTCTGGAAATGCTAGTATTTCTTATTTTAAAAACCTAAATAAACTATCAGTTGGAGATAATGTTTCCTTGGATTATGCCAATAATACATACAATTATAAAATAGTAAATATATATGAAGTTGAAAAAACAGGTAAGGTTAAAATTGAAAGAGAATATGATAAGACCACACTTGTTTTAATTACTTGTAAGCATAATACAAATAAACAAATTGTACTTGTTGCTAATTTAATGGAGGAAAGTTAATGAAGAATACATTATTAAGTTCTAAGTTTAAAACGATTGAAAAATTGATAAAATCTGGAATTGATTCAGATGAAAAAATAAAAAAAATAACTATTGATGATATGTGGAATATCAAAGGTTTAACTGGAAATGACATATCTAATATAAAAGAATTAAGAGAAGCAATTAAGAAAAGAGACTTAATTGCTTTTTTTAATGAATCAGAATTTAAAGGGGGTGATTGATGAAATCAATTAATTAAATTAAAAAAATAAAAAAAGAAAGGAGAAATAAAAATGTTAAATCAAGTAATCTTAGTAGGTAGATTAGCACGAAATCCTGAGGTTCAAGAATTAGAAAATGGAAAAAAAGTTGCCAATATTACATTGGCAGTTCCTAGAAGTTTTAAAAATCACGAGGGAGAATACGAAACGGATTTTATTGATTGTACCCTTTGGAATGGTGTTGCAGAAAATGCATCATTATATTGTGAGCAAGGAGATATAATTGGTGTTAAAGGACGCTTACAAAAAGATTCTTACGAAAAAGATGGAGAAAATCGAACAAGAATGAATGTTGTAGCTGAGAAAGTAACTTTCTTATCTAGTAAGAACCATGAAAAAAATAACGTAGAACGAGATGATAGATAATGTCATCTCGTTTAATTTATTGGAGGATTGCATGAGAGAAAAACTGTATGAAAAAATTACGAAAGAGTTTGAGAATTATATAAAAGATTTAAAGACTAAGGATGTTGATTATATTATTGATAGATCATATGAAACAGCTATCAAGGAGGAAATGATTTATTGTTTTGATCCAAATAGTAGATATTTTTCTGATGAACAAATAAAAATATTGAATAAAAGTTCTTCACCATTGAATGAATTATATAGTGATTGGATAAGCAATGATTTCTCAATAGGTGATGAGATTAGAGAATCAATGAATGAATATTTATTTGATTTATTATCAAAAATTAGAGAAAAAGATAGAGAAAGATAAACTTTAAAATTCAGAATACAATTTGTATTTTGATTTTTAGCAAGCAATGGAAATGTATAGCACCTAGTTGGTGCAATAATTTCCTAATATGGGGTAAACCCCAATCCCCAAATATGAAAGAAAGAAGGTATTAATTTATGAGTGAATTATTGTTTTTTATAATAGGTTTAGTAGTTGGAGGACTAACTGGTGTTACAACGATGTGTTTATGTATAATTGCAAAAGATAGCGACTTGGAACTACCGAAGAAGAAAAAGGAAAACATTGAAAACAAGACAAGTAAATTTTAGATTGAGTCCAGAGCAAGAAAGAATGCTTAGGACTAAAAGTTTTAATCTTGGCATAACAACATCTGAATTTTTAAGAGGTGCTATTGAAGGTTTTGTTCCAAATGTAAAATACAATAAAGAAATATTACAATTAAATTTTGAATTGAGAAAAATTGGAGTCAATATAAATCAGATAGCAAAAGTTGCTAATCAAACTGGATATATAAATTCAAATATGCTTTTCAATTACAAGAAGAATTTAGATGAAGTTATTCATAAGCTAAGTAAACTTTATAGATTAGAAAAAGTTGATAATAAACATGGCAGTAACTAAATTGTGGAAAATCACTACAAATTTAAATAGAACAATTAATTATGCAGAAGATCATGAAAAGACTTTTTCTGGTTTAAAAAATGCATTAAATTATGCTGAGAATAATGATAAAACGGAACAATCCTTTTACATTACAGGAATAAATTGTGATGTTGATTCTGCTTATGAACAAATGATTCAAACTAAGAAATGTTATAACAAGCAAAATGGAATCTTAGGTTATCATGGCTATCAATCTTTTAGAGAAGGCGAAGTTACTCCGCAAGAAGCACATCGAATTGGTTTAGAATTAGCAAATGAAATGTGGGGAGATAAATATGAGGTTATTGTTACAACCCATTTAAATACAAAGTGTTTACATAATCATTTTGTAGTAAACTCGGTTTCCTTTGTTGATGGAAAAAAATTTAATAGTGATAGAGCAGCGACAGCTCAGTTAAGATATTTAAATGATTCCATTTGTAAAGAGCATGGAATATCTTTTTTAGATGAAAAGCCATCACCAAAATCGAAATTTGATTTTTCTTATTATTTAAATAGTAGTTATAAAAATAATAGATACTACTTAAATACAAAAAATGATATTGATTATGCAATTAAAAAAGCAAAAACGTACAATGAATTTATCAAAATATTAGAAGAATTAAATTATTCGGTTACAAATAGATATGGTAAACTATCTGTTAAAAATAATAATTATAAAAGAAATATAAGGATTGAACGAAGATATGGAGATGAATATACTATTGAAAATATAAAATCGAGAATTATAGAAGAAAAAGAAAATTATTCAAAAATAATTGATGATGGTAATTCTTATTATTCTAATTTCCATAAAAAGTCAAAGTCAAAATCACATAGTATTGTGGCATTATATAGATACTACTGTTTTTTATTAAAAATATATCCTAAAAAATTTAAAAATTATAATTTTACAAAGAACATGTATGAAGATTTATCAAGATTAGATAATTATTCTCAAATTGTAAAAATGCTTGACGATAATAAAATTTATACTGATGAAGATTATACAAAATTTGTTAATAGCATTTCTGGATTATATGACAAATTGTATAAAACTAAAACACAGTTAAGAAAACAATTTAAACAAACAAAAAACCCGAAAGAACAAGAACGTATAATTAGTAAAATCCAGGAATTAAATGATTCTTTAGATACATGCAAAAAATATTTTGAAAATTTTAATTTTATTAGTAAAAATGAATCGAATTTAAAAGAAAAGGTAAATGAATATGAAAAAAATAAAATGGATATGGATAAAATTTTGGGGAAACAGATATAGAGTGATTAAGAATGATGAGTTACTTAAGGAAATTGTAATTTATCATCATCGAATTTATATAATTAAAGATTATACAGAAAGGGAGGATTAAATGAATCAATCAAGTGATGCAGCAGAACAAATTATAAGAATGTCATTAGAAGGCTTTGAAGTTTCTGCAAAAATTGTTGGTAGTGGTGCAAAAGAACTTGCTGTTTTAATTTATACAGTTATGAAAAACAAAGAGCAGACCAGTGGTAAAGCAAAACTATCTAATATGTTAAAGAGTGGGAAACCACTAACAGTTTTTTCAATTAGTAAAGATAACTTGAAAAAATTTCAAGATGAAGCAAAACGATATGGAATATTATATTGTGCTTTGGTAGATAAAAAATCTAAATCGCCAGATGGTTTAGTTGATATTATAGTTAGAAAAGAAGATGCTGGTAGAATTAATAGAATTATTGATAGATTCAATTTAGCATCTTACAATAAAGCGGATATTGTTTCTGAAATTGAAAAAGCAAGAAATGCAAAAAGTAAGAAAAAGCAAAAGGATACAAAATCAAACCCCCATTTGGCAAAGACCGAAAAAAGCCCTCGGTCAGAGCCTATCTCAGAAATGCCAAAGAGTTCAACTCCTAAGGGTGCTACAGTAGAAAATAAAAAGGAATCTGTAAAGAAGAAATTAGATACATATAAAAAACAAATAAATAATTCTGTAGATAGACGGAGTGATAAAACTACCAATAGAAATACAAAATCTAAAGGTAATAAATCGAAGGGAAAAGTTAAATGAAAGAGGTAAAAGTATTAGAACTGGATAAGTATGAGTATGGAATTATAATTAATGCATTGAATGAGTTTCGTAATAAAGTTTTGGAAGAGGGAAAAGATTCAGAGCCAATTGATGAAATTTTATTAAAAGTTCTTGAAGCTCCTGATAAGAAAAGAATGTTCCCAAGGAAGTATGTAGATGAAAGATAAAAAGATATTTATAATTGGCTTAATTCCCGTCATTTGGTTAGGTCTATTAATAGCTCCTATATCAGAAGGTGGAATATTATCAATTATTAGAGGCTTTAGTAAAGTAATCAATAATCCTTTTAAAATAACTTTTTGTGATAATACAGTAAAATGCATATTAATTTGTTGCTGTATTTATGTTATTGGACTTGCTGTATATTTTTCAACTAAAAGGAATTATAGAAGGCAAGAGGAACATGGTTCGGCAAAGTGGGGAGATATAAAAAGAATAAATAAAAAATATTTTCAAAAACCTGCTACTAATAATAAAATCTTATCTCAAAACTTTTCTTTAGGATATGATGTAAAAAAGCATAGAAGAAATATGAATACCATAATCATTGGTGGTAGTGGTGCAGGTAAAACAAGATTTTATGCCAAACCGAATGTTATGCAGGCAAATACTTCATTTGTCATATTAGATCCAAAAGGTGAAATATTGCGAGATGAAGGACATTTATTAGAACATCAAGGATATGAAATAAGAGTTTTAGATTTAATTAATATGGAATTATCACATTGTTATAATCCTTTTGTCTATATTCAAAATGATAATGATGTTCAAAAATTAGTTACCAATTTATTTAAAGCCACAACTCCAAAAGGAAGTTCTTCTCAAGATCCATTTTGGGATACTGCGGCAAGTATGCTTTTATTGGCTTTAATGTTTTACTTAAAATATGAAGCTCCAGAAGAAGAACAAAATTTCCCAATGGTTATGGAAATGCTTAGGGCTGGTGAAGTTCATGAAGATGATGATTATTATGTTAGTCCTTTAGATATGCTTTTTAATGATTTAGAACGTAAAAACCCTGAACATATTGCTTTAAAATACTACAGAGATTACCATTCTGGTTCGGCTAAAACTCTAAAATCTATCCAAATTACTTTGGCTAGTAGATTAGAAAAATTTAATCTTAGTTCTCTTGCGAGTTTAACTCAAACTGATGAACTTGATTTGTCTAGCATTGGTAAAAAGAAGGTTGCATTGTTTGCTATAATTCCAGATAACGATGCTTCTTTTAATTTTTTAGTTAGTATTTTATATACACAATTATTTCAACAATTATTTTATCAAGCAGATCATAATTACAATGGTAGTTTACCAGTACATGTTCATTTTTTAATGGATGAGTTTGCTAATGTAAGTTTGCCAGATGATTTTGAAAAAATCCTATCTACAATGAGAAGTAGGAATGTTTCTGTTTCAATCATTTTGCAAAATTTAGCTCAATTAAAGGCGTTATTTGAAAAACAATGGGAATCGATTGTTGGTAACTGTGATGAGTTCCTATATCTAGGTGGAAACGAGCAATCGACACATAAATATGTTAGTGAGTTGCTTGGAAAGGAAACTATTGATACCAATTCTTACGGAAAGAGTACAGGACACTCAGGTAGTTATTCCACAAATTATCAAATTGTTGGAAGGGAGTTGCTTACTGCGGATGAGGTTAGAATGCTTGATAATAGTGAATGCATTTTATTTATCAGGGGTGAAAGACCACTCAAAGATAAAAAATACGATATTTTAAAACATCCTCGTATTAATTTAACTCCAGATGGTATTGGTAAGACATATCAACATGGTATGATAACTAATTCAATTGCCGAAATGGTGATTGATACCAATTTAGATTATGATTTTAGTGAGATTGAAAAAACAAAGAATAAATATGAAGTCATCTATTCCGAGGAAGTAGATGACTTTTTAGAAGGGAAGGGAAAATATGAAAGAAAGACAAAAAACAACCAAATTACACAAAATAGAAAAGATTTTGAAAGTTAGTCATTTGGCTTTAGTATTATTTTTAACAGCGACAACAGTTTATGCTGCTGATGATCCATTAACTGTAGTAAATAACTTATCCGATTTTATTTTTGGCTTAATTCGTGCAATCGGTATGATTTTGCTAGGCTTTGGTGTTGTGCAAGTAGGTTTATCATTTAAAAGCCATGATCCATCACAACGAGCAAATGGTTTTTTAACTGTTGCTGGTGGAATTATTATTACATTTGCTAAGGAAATTTTAAATACAATTGTAGGATAGGAGGTGTAATAGTGTGAGTGATAATTGGGTTGTTCAAAACCTACAAAATGCACTGGATACTTGGAATGGAAAGTTAGCTGAAATTTGGACTTTAATTACCCAAACACCCGAGACATTTAAAGGTGGAGCAATATGGAATGTAATTAAAAATATATATGGCTCTATGCAAGCAATTGGTTTAGCACTTTTAGTTCTGTTTTTTGTCATTGGTGTTGCAAAAACCTGCGGATCATTAACAGAAGTAAAAAGACCAGAACATGCTTTAAAACTTTTTATAAGATTTGCTATTGCAAAAATTGTGGTTACATACGGAATGGATTTAATGCTAGCAATTTTTAAAATTTCTCAAGGCATTGTTTCTAAGATAATGACAACAGCCAATATCACTAGTTCTGCAAAAAGCACTCTTCCTCAAGGCATAATAAATGCTATAGAATCCTGTGGCTTTTTAGAATCTATTCCACTGTGGGCGGTAACATTGATTGGAGGTCTAATAGTTACTGTTTTGGCTTTTATAATGATAATGACGGTATATGGTAGATTTTTTAAATTGTATCTATATACTGCAATTGCACCTATACCATTATCTGCTATGGCAGGCGAACCTACTCAAAGTGTAACAAAAAGTTTTTTAAAGAGTTATGCAGCAGTTTGCTTAGAAGGTGCAATTATTATTTTATCATGTATTATATTTAGTTTATTTGCTTCTAGTCCACCTGTTGTTGATACAAGTGCAGCAGCAGTAACACAAGTGTGGAAATATATTGGTGAACTTATTTTTAATATGTTAGTATTAGTGGGAACAATTAAAATTTCTGATCGCATAGTTCGAGAAATGATGGGATTATAAATTTTGTTGATGTATCCTATTGAAATGAAATTTTGTTTGTGGTATGATGAAAGTGCGATGAGAACATAGCCTTTCTCATTGTTAAACCATTTTACTTTACCAATCATTTGTATCTCACTTCCAGATATAAATAGGTAAAGTTGTACAATAGCTGCTAGTATAGGGCTATTTTTTTTGTGAAAATATTAGTGTTTATTGCGATAAAATTGTGGTAAAATATAATACAAAATAAATGTTTTACATGGAGTGTGATATAATGGCAGGTTTAAAACAATCTTACGATGAACATTTTGCATTAATAATTGGAATTAACAAATATGATAGTCTAAATGACTTAGAATATGCTGTTAATGACGCAAAATCAATAAAAGAGGTATTAATTCAAAAATTCTCTTACAAAGAAGAAAATATTACGCTTCTTCTTGATAAACAAGCAACAAAAGATGGCATTATGGATGCCTATTTTGAATTAGCCAATAAAACATGTAACGATGATTCAGTATTAATATTCTTTGCAGGACATGGGTATACATATCAAGCTGGTATAAAGGATAAAGGATTTTTGATTCCTTGTAATGGAACAGAACAAAATTTAAATAGTTTAATTAGTTGGGAATCTTTAATAGAAAATGCAGATTTGATTAGGGCAAAACACATTTTTTATATTATGGATGCCTGTTATAGTGGCTTGATATTACAAAGGTCTCCTTTTGGTTCAAAAAGATTCTTAAAAGAAATGTTAAGGCGATATAGTCGTCAAGTGCTTACTGCGGGAAAATCAGATCAGAAAGTGAAAGATGGTGGAGGTAATACTAATAACTCTATCTTTACTTCTTATTTATTAGAAGCATTGAATGGTGAGGCAAAAACTGAGCAAGGTGTATTGAGTGCTTCATCTGTAATGAATTATGTATATAACAAAGTTAGCTGTGATCCTAAATCTTATCAAACACCTAGCTACGGCAGTGTATTTGGAGAAGGAGATTTTATTTTTAATGCTGATGAGCTATTTAATAAAGAAGAACCTGCGGGAAAAGAAAATGATATATTAATAGATGTATCTTTAAATCATGACATTAAAGATACTAAAAGTGATTTTGGTAATAGATTAAAAGAATTATTATCTGATGGTAAAAATTTCATAAAGGTAACCGATATCATTAATCAAGAATTAAGAATATATCTATCTCAGATTAGTAATATCAAAGGTAATTTATCTATGTATAATGAAGAAACTTTTAAAGATAATATTATAAAATTACAGGATTCGTTGAAAAATATTTTGGATGCTTCTATATTACTGACGTATTATGGGGATGATAGATATGTAAAGTTAATTAAGAAAATAATCTTAAGGACTTATCCTACCCAAATACCTGGTGGTAATATGAACCTTATATCAACATTATATTTTCCTACTTTATTACTATATTATGTAATTATAATTTCTTCAATTGAAGCTAACAATTATGCCTTATTAAAAGAAATTATAAATTTAAAAGTAAAAAATAGGGTTAATTCTAATATAGATTTAATAGTTGATTTATTCCAAAATACATCGTATATTAATCAGAATTTTTCAGTATTCTTTCCTGATGAAAATTATAAATTACCTATGAATGAATATATTCATAAACAAATTCAAGCAATATTAGATGACTTATTATTTCTTGGTGATGACTACGGAGATAGATATTTAAACACTGAATTATTATTAAGTATGGCGTATGCAATAAAGACATATAAAGGTCAAGATAAGATAGTTAGTGTATGGGGAAGGTTTATATATACTTTACATTTCACTACTAAAAATATTGAAGATTTATCAGTTAATGATATTGCTAACAAAATTGATTTATATGATGGGCTTGATAACAAATCGGATTTTATAAAAAAATATAACCAGTTTATTGTTGATTCTTATTTTTAAGATGCTTAGAGCATCTTTTTTGTTTGGAGGTGAGAAATGCAAAGCAAAACAAGAGAACAATTGGTAAAGATGTATTTAGACGCATTAAAAGAAAATAAAATCCCTTGGCGTGAAAGATGGTATAGTGATTTAAATAAGAATGGTGTTACTAATACCGAATATAGAGGTGTTAACCAATTAATTTTATCTTATGTTGCATATAAAGAAAAATATAAAGATAATCGTTGGCTTACATATAAACAGATAAAGGAAAATAATTATAAAATAACCAATGCTAAAGGAAAGGGTGTTCCAATAGAATTTTGGAGTGTTTATGATATTAAAAACAAAATACGTTTAGATTTCCCAACTTATGAAAAAATAATTGAAAAGACTCCAGAAAGGAAAAAGGATTTTAAAGTCTTTTGTAATACAACGTATGTATTTAATGTAAGTTTAATAGAGGGAATAAAACCGAATGAAAAAAATAACAGGAATACTATACCTACTAATATATATTTCAAAAGATTAATTTCCAAGTTACATATCGAATATATAGAAGAAGGTAATAAAGCATATTATATTCCATCAAAGGATACTATTGTGTTACCACCTTCATCAAAATTTTTTGATAAATATTCTTATTATGCTACTCAGCTTCATGAGTTGAGTCATGCTACAGGGCATTCTAGTAGACTTAATAGGAATTTAAATAATCAAAATAAAAAAGATTATGCTAGAGAAGAACTTATTGCAGAAATTAGTTCTTCTTTTTTGATGCAAAAATTAAATGTCAAAGTTCATGAGGATGATTATAACAATCATAAGAGTTATATCCAAAGTTGGATACTGTTATTAGAAGATAAACCCAACGAATTATTTAAAGCTGTTGGTGAAGCAAATAAAATTTGCGATTATCTTGATTCTAAAGTAAAAAATAAAGAAAAGGAAAGGATGTAAAATGAACCTAGATAAAAAGATAAATGAAATAAAATTTTTCTTAAAAAATTCCGAGGAGCATTATGGGAAAGAGATTGAATATATTCTTGTTAATCCTAAAAGTAAAGATGTTTATATATTGTGTGCGGACGGTGATGAAGCTATAGAATTTACCCCATATACAAAATCTTTACCAAATGGTTATTCTTACGTTCCAGAGTACGATTATAATTTTGACTACTATTTTTTGAATCACTTAGAAAATGATTTGAAAATAACATATATAAGTTGGAATACTCATAATGGAATGTGGAATTCAATTAATGAATTATATCCTGATGAAATAAATTGTAAAATGGGGTTAAAAAAATACATTGATTACTGCAAGAAAAATAATATTACAAAAGAAAAAATAGATAAATTTACAGATTCTAATGTTCCTAATATTATGACATTATTTAATAAACAAAGAGAGGAGGAAAGATAATGAGGAGACAATATGATGATTTTACTCAACTGAAGTTAAAAGATATGAGCAAAAGTATTAGTGATATGACTTATAAATACATTAATCCAGAAACCGATAAACCAACTAAAGTACCACCAGCTCATTATGAAAAGATTTTAGATCAAGTAACAGAAAAGTATATGGCAGATATAACATCAAGACAGTTTCTTACTATTATGTATAATCAACTTAATGGTTTAAAAAAGGAAGATGAAAAATATTTCCAACAAGCACTACTTTGCATTGACTTAGGTTTGAATCCAAAGGATTTAAGAATTGATGAACAAATTGCTTTGGAATATACAAATGAGTTCTTAAATGAAAGAAAACAAGTGTTGAAAAAGGATAATCATATTTTGGATCAAAGTATTATTGATTTTTATAATGATACAAAGGAAAATCCTAATATTCAAAGCCATGCTGTTAAAGAATCTAATAAATTAGAAGGGCTTAATAAAAGTAATAAAGATATGGAAAGATAAATCGCACATTTTATTTTTTTCATTTTTTGTATTATCCTACTATAGGAAGGAGTAAAAAATGAAAATATGTAATGCTATTAACGAATCCAATCATGAATTATATGATATTATAGCTTATTATTTAATTGGCAAGAATGGGTATTCTCCAAATGTTAAAGCAGCTTTACAAAATCTGTATAAGATTGTTTTAAAAGAAATTAATAAGGAAGAAAAAACTAGTCTTAGTAGAGACTTAGTAGATTTTAAAACTTATGAAATTGAACGTACCGAAGATGGTAAAACAAACACAGTAGAGATAGATTGGGATTGCTTCTTGTTAAATGATTTAATGGAATCTTATTTTGGTGATAAGCGTGGGTGTTATCCTAAACCAATAGAAGAACTAATCAATAAATTAACACAAGAAACCTTACAATATGTTGTAAAAAAAGGAAGATATCTAAATGAAGATGCTGAATTTGTTGAATTTGTAAGAGAATATGAATATGAAGAAGATAATGAGTAATTATCTTTTTTTGTTGGAGGTGAAAGTTTATGGAAGTTAAGATAAATAAAGAAATAAGAAATTATACTGAAAGTATTTATTTTGGACTTAATTTAAGACAATTTGTTTTTAGTATTTTAGGATGTGTTGTAGCTGTTGTTCTATATTTTCTATTAAAGCCATATTTAGGAATTGAAACTTTATCCTGGGTTTGTATGCTTGGAGTTGTGCCTTTTGCTGCTATTGGATTTTTAAAATATAATGGTATGCCAGCAGAACAATTTGTATTAGCGTGGATCAAGTCAGAAATTTTAGTGCCTAGACATTTAGAATTTAATGCAAAGAATTTTTATTATGAGTTAATTTATAATAAGCCAAAAGAAAAGAAGAAAGGAGTAAAAGATGAAAACGATAAGGAATCTATTTAAAAGAGATAAAGAAGAATTTAATATACCTAAAAGTATTCAAGATACCATACCAGTAAATAGAATATGGAAAGATGGTATTTTTTTATTAGGTAAAGATAAATATAGTAAAACTTATAGATTTACTGATATTAATTATGCAGTAGCTTCTAGAAATGATAAAGAAGCAATGTTTTTAGATTATTCTGAATTATTGAATTCTCTTGATTCTAGTGCAACTTCTAAAATAACAATATTAAATAGAAGATTAAATAAAGTTGATTTTGAAAAGAATATATTGTTGCCGAAAGCAAACGATAATTTAGACAAGTACCGTGATGAATATAATAAGATGTTAATTGAACAGGCAACTAATTCTAATTCAATGGTTCAAGAGAAATTTCTTACTATATCCATAAATAAAAATAGTCTAGATGAGGCTAGACAATATTTTACTAGAATTTCTGCTGAATTAAATAATCGCTTTCGTGAACTAGGTTCAAAAGTTGAATCATTAGATGTAAACGAAAGATTAAGAGTAATACATGATTTTTATAGAGTTGGAGAAGAATCTATCTTTAATTTTGATATGATAGATAATATGAAAAAAGGACATTCTTTTAAAGATTATATATGTTCAGATTCTTTATCTTTTGAAAAAGATTACTTTGAATATGGAAATAGATATGGACGTGTATTATATTTGAAAGAGTATGCTAATTATATAAAAGATGATATGGTTGCAAAATTGACAGATATGGATAGAAGTATGCTTCTATCTATTGATATAATACCAATCCCCATGGACGAAGCGATACGTGAGGTGGAAAACAGAAGATTAGGTGTAGAAACTAATATTACTAATTGGCAACGCAGACAAAATAACAATAACAATTTTAGTGCTGTTATTCCTTATGATTTGGAGCAACAAAGAAAAGAATCGAAAGAATTTCTAGATGATCTTACTACGAGAGACCAAAGAATGTTTGTATGCGTTATTACTATGGTTCATACTGCTAAGACTTTAGAACAATTAAATCTAGATACAGAATCTTTATTATCTACTGCTAGAAAACATTTGTGTCAGTTAGCGGTATTAAAGTATCAACAAATGGATGGATTAAATACGGTTTTACCTTATGGAGTAAGAAAAATAAATACATTAAGAACATTAACAACTGAATCATTAGCTGTTTTTACACCATTTAGAGTACAAGAAATTAATCATGAAAATGGAATATATTATGGTTTAAATGTTATATCTAAAAATATGATAATTGCAGATAGAAGGCAACTACTAAATGGTAATTCTTTTATATTAGGTGTTAGTGGAAGTGGTAAGTCTTTTACTGCAAAAAATGAAATAGTTTCTATTGCATTACGTGATCCTACAGCAGATATCATTATTGTTGATCCAGAGCGAGAAGAAAGCAGGTTGGTAAAAGCATTAGGTGGAGAAGTAATTCATATATCTGCTACAAGTGAAAATCATATAAATGCAATGGATTTAAATAGTGAATATGGTGATGGTGCGAATCCTGTAATATTAAAGTCTGAATTTATTTTATCTTTGTGTGAACATTTAATGGGTGAAAAGTCTTTAGGTCCAAAAGAAAAATCAATTATAGATAGATGTACTGCCAAAGTTTATAGAGTGTACCAACAGGGAAATTATCAAGGTGTCCCACCAACTTTACAAGACTTTAGAGAAGAATTATTAAAACAACCAGAGGAAGAGGCAAAGCAAATTGCCCTTGCTATCGAATTGTTTACAGATGGATCTTTAAATACATTTGCTAAAAATACTAATGTTGATACAAATAATCGTATTATATGTTATGATATCTTAGATTTAGGAAAACAATTACTTCCTATAGGTATGCTTGTTGTTTTAGATAGTATTTTAAATAGAATTACAGCTAATAGAAATAAAGGAAGAAGTACATATATTTTCATAGATGAAATATATTTATTATTTCAACATGAATATTCGGCTAATTTCTTATTTACTTTATGGAAACGTGTTAGAAAATATGGAGCTTATGCTACAGGGATTACACAAAATGTGGAAGATTTATTACAGTCTCATACTGCAAAAACTATGCTTGCAAACTCTGAATTTATTGTTATGTTAAATCAAGCCTCAACTGATCGTCTTGAATTAGCGAAATTATTAAATATTTCAGAGTTACAATTAAGTTATATAACTAATGTTGGAGCAGGTGAAGGACTTTTAAAAGTAGGACGTAATCTAGTACCATTTGAAAATCATTTCCCTCATGATTTAGAATTATATAAATTGATGACTACTAAACCAGGGGAAGAATAGTGAAAGACATAAAAACAAAAGATAGTTCTCGTAAGGGAATTAAAACGCTTAATAAAGCTAGTGCGTGGACTGAGAGAATTAAAGATCCTATTGTTTATCTAAATGATAAATCAAACGAAATAAATTCAAACAATAATAATATAAATGAATATGGATCAGACAAAATAAAATATTATAGTAACAGAATTAAAGATGAGACAATCCATGGAGCTGGTAAACTAGTAAACAAAGGAAAAACTAGTTTAATAAATAAAATTAAAAGACGAAATATAAAGAATACTGCTGGTACAAGTAAAATTAAAACAAAGGTAGCTAATGCTAAAAACATAATAAATAATACAAAAAAGGCAGCACAGCGAAGTAAACAAATGGCTATTCAAGCTAAAAGACTAGCCATAAGTATGGCAAGAACTTCACGAAGAGTAGTAATGGCTATATCCAAAGGTGTGATTTTAGGAGTCAAGGCATTAATAGGTGCTTTAAGCTCATTAATTGGATTATTGGCAAGTGGCGGAGCAATTGTGATGATAGTAATTATTGTTATATGTCTAATTGCTGCCTTATTAGGTTCAATTTTTGGTATCTTTTTTTCCAATGATTCAAATAGTAGAACTATGACTAGTGTTATTAGTGAAATAAATCAAGAGGTTTATAGAAATGTTGAATCACAAAGACTTTTATCACAAGCAGAAGAAATAGTTTTTGAATCAACTTATTCTAACTGGAAAGAAGTAATTGCGGTTTATTCTGTAAAATATGCTAATGATAATTCGGAAGATGCCGAAATTGTAATGTATTTAGATAATAAAAATGTTAGAAGATTAAAGACTGTTTTTTATGATTTTAATACAATCATTACTGAAGTTAGGAATGAAGAAAATGCAAATGAAAGTAGTCCACCAGAATTTAATAATAATCCAGTTAATGAGCAGGGAAAAACTATATTATATGTAAAAGTCACATCAAAATCTTTAGAAGAAGTCATGAATAATTATAGTTTTAGTGATGACCAAAAAGAACAAGTTAAAGAACTAACTAGTTCAGAATATGATGATATGTGGAGTCATCTATTGTATGGCTCTGAAACAGGAGATTATATTTACTGGAGGCAGATAAATGCAAGTTGGTCAAATATACAAATTGGTAACTCAGGGAAAACAATTAGTGATATTGGTTGTTTAGTTACATCTGTAGCAATTTTAATACAAAAATCTGGTGTTAATAATACAATAATCCCTTTTAATCCTGGTATTTTTGTTGAAAATTTAAATAACAATAATGGATTTGATAATAATGGTAATTTACAATATGCTGCCATTACGAAAATAATTCCTAATTTTCAATATAAAGGTAGAGTAACTTTAGCTGGAAAAAGTAAAAGTGAAAAATTAAAATTGATAAAAACCTATCAAGAACAAGGCTATTATATAGCTATGGAAGTTTTAGGAGATACAGGTCAGCACTGGGTTGCTATTATGAATGTTTTGGGTGATGAAATTAAAATGGTTGATCCTAGTAGTGATAATATAGACGTTTGGAATGCATACAATTGGAATAATACTTCTCAATTTGTATATTTTCAAGCCCTTGGCTAGTTACATAAGTTGACTAGCCATTTTTTTGTTTTAAAAAATATCTTTAAATGAACAAATGTTCGTGATATAATTATTTTTGGTGATACAGATGGGAAGAATTTTTATGTGTATTGATTTAAAAAGTTTTTATGCTTCTGTTGAGTGCGTTGAAAGGAAGTTAGATCCATTAAAAACAAATTTAGTTGTTGCTGATGAATCAAGAACAGATAAAACTGTATGTTTAGCAATTAGCCCATCATTAAAACAATGTGGTCTGGGAGGAAGAGCTAGACTTTTTGAGGTTAAACAAAAAGTAAAGGAGATAAACCTCCAAAGGAGAAAATTAAATAACTATAGAAAGTTTAGTGGAAAATCATATTTGGATGAAGAATTAAAGAAAAATAAAAATTTGGAATTAGATTTTATTGTAGCTCCACCTAGAATGGCTTATTATATGAAATACAGCACAAATATTTATAATATTTATTTGAAATATATTGCACCAGAAGATATTCTTGTTTATTCAATAGATGAGGTATTTATTGATATAACTGATTATATTTCACTTTACAAATGTACACCGAGACAATTGGTTACGAAAATGATTAAAGACGTATATGAAACAACCGGTATCACTGCTACTGCGGGAATAGGGACGAATATGTTTTTAGCAAAGGTGGCAATGGATATTGTGGCTAAAAAATGTAAACCGAACGAATTTGGAGTTAGAATTGCTGGTCTAGATGAGATGACTTTTAGAAAGAAATTGTGGGATCATAAGCCAATAACTGATTTTTGGCGTGTTGGTAAAGGAATAGCTAATAAACTTGCTAAAAATAATATGAACACTATGGGTGATGTTGCAAGATGTTCTCATTATAATGAAGATTTATTATACAAATTATTTGGTGTTAATGCGGAATTATTGATTGATCATGCTTGGGGATGGGAACCTTGTACAATTGAAATTGCTAAAAGTTATAAACCGACTGAAACATCGATTAGTTCTGGACAAGTTTTGCATGAACCATATGATAATAAAAAAGCAAAAATTATTGTACAAGAGATGGCGGATAATTTGGCTCTTGATCTAGTAAATAAGAAATTTCTAACAAAACAATTGGTTTTAACCATAAATTATGATATTGAAAATTTAACTAATCCCGATATTTTTAATAAATATTTTGGAGAAATAACTTTAGATTCGTATGGAAGAAAAATACCAAAGCATTCTCATGGAACAGTTAATTTAGAGCATTATACTTCTTCGTCTAGTATTATTATGGAAAGCTTTGTGAATTTGTTTGATAAAATTTCTAATCCTATTCTGCTAATTAGAAAGCTAAATCTAACGGTAAGTAAATTGATTTGTGAAGATAAAGTTCAGACTAATAAAAAAGTGGAACAAATTAATTTGTTCACTGATTATAAAAAAAAGGAGATAGAAGAAGCAAAACAAAAAGATGATGAGAATAAAGAAAAAGAAATACAAAAAGTCATTTTGCAAATAAAAAACAAATATGGAAAAAATGCTATCTTAAAGGGAATGAATTTGACAGAAGGTGCAACTGCAATTGAAAGGAATAAGCAGATAGGAGGACATCATGAATAAATATGACGATATTATTGATTTGCCACATCATGTTTCTAAAACAAGAAAGCCGATGAGTTTATATAATAGAGCAGCACAGTTTGCACCTTTTGCTGCATTAACAGGTTATGATGATGCAATAGAGGAAACTGCAAGGTTAACCGAAACAAAGGTAGAACTGAGTGATGAATTAAAAAATGATTTAAATCAAAAAATAAATTTTATAAAGAATAATATAAAAGTCCATCCAGAAATTACAATTAAATATTTTGTTCGAGATAATAAAAAGAGTGGTGGTATATATAAGTCGTTAACGAGTATAATTAAAAAGGTTGACGATTTTAATAAATGTCTTATTTTTGCTGACAATACAAACGTTTACTTTGATGATATTATTAGTATCACCTGGCAAAGTGATTTTAATAAAGTTTTATTAGATAATGAGAAAAATAGTGAATGAATTTTATGATTGTTGTACTTAACATAAATTATAATTATATAAAGCGAATCAGATTGTTTTAGATTCGCTTTTTTCATGGTATAATTTGTATATATGGAGATGGAGCAATGAATTCTATTAAAGATAATGAAAAAGTATCTCTAATAAAAAAATTCTACAAAAAAGATGAAGTGTTTTTAGAATTAGAGTTATTAAATTATTCAGGATATAATTTATATATAATTATAACCAGATCAAAAAAATATGGAACTTATAAACTTAGTTGGTTTGATTTAGATGATATAAAAGATAAAAGTATTGAAAAATATCTATCATGCCAATACATCGACAGTAAAGTTATACATCTTATTGAGAATACTTATTCAAATTATAAAGTTGATGCTCATTACATTGATGAGTTTTTGACTGATAAAGATGTTGTTATTTTTAATGCTAATATTAAAACAAATGATTCTGATAATATTAGTATATCTTTTAAAAAATATATGCCTAAATGTTTAGCTAATTTAACAGATTTATTTATATTTATTTTTAGAAACATGCCAAGAACATATGAAGTTTTTCTATATAAAATTTTAGCAAAGCTAACTGGAAGTACAGAAATGTATGAATATAAAGAAGAGTTTGATTTTGATTTGTTTAATGATGATATTGATAAATTGTTTCGTTTTCAAATTGCTGAAAGAGGAAAAAAATATTACGAGGAAGATAGAGTCGAATTTTTAGAGAAAATAGATGACAGATATTTTGCCATTGTAAATGGTTCTGAAAAATATGTTGTAATAATAAAGTACATTGAAAAAGATAAAAAAATGCAAGTGTATTGTACTTGTCCATGTGAGTTTTATTGTAAACACATTTACGCTGTTATTCTCGCTATTAGGAATAATAAAGGTAATAGATTTTATAAAATAATGTATAAAAATCCTAATAAGAATTTACTTGAGAGAATTATGGATTTTGAATATTTGTTATGTTTAGGAATCATTGAACAGAATTTTGAAATAATCAATAATTATGGTGAAATCGAATTAATCCCTATATTAGATAAAAATGATAAATATAATTGGGAAATATTAGAGGATTCTGAAGATGAGAAATTAACAAAACAGATAAAATATTTTTTGGATAATAAATAGTAAAATTGTAGGTGGTAATTATGGGAAAGTTATATCTTCTAAGTGGAGATTACATATTAAATTCTAAAGATAAAGATGCTATTGTTAATGCCGCTAATAAATATATGATAAATGGTAGTGGAATTTGTGGAGTTATTTATAGAAATGCAGGAAACAAATTGTTAGAATACTGTAAACAAATATATAAAACAGATATGAAACCAGGAGAGGTAAGAGTTACACCGGGTTTTAATTTAAATATGGATATTATCCATGTATTAGCTCCGAAATATTATGAAGCAAGGAATCCAATTGATGAATTGTTATTTACATACAAAAAAATGTTAGAAGTTATAATAGAAAAAGGTTACAAAAATGTACTTGTTTGTAGTTTGGGTACGGGGGTTCATGGATATAAACATGAAGATATTGCCAAACCACTTATATCTCTTTTAAATAATTTTTGTAAAATTAATGATGTAAACTTATATTTCAATAATTTGTATCCAATTTATAAAGATATATATTTAAAACCATTTTTAGAAATAAATGCTCTATATTTAAAAAAGGATTTAATGAACTTGGAACCAAAAGAAATACTTATATACTTAAATGAAAATAATCTAATTGAAAATGACATAAAAAAGAAATATGCCAATTTTGTAAAAAATAAAGAATTAGATGATTTGTGTTTATCAGAAAAACTTATTTGTTTACAATATACTTTAGAAAATTTTGAAGTAACAAAAGAACAAATTAAAATATTAATTGAAAGGATGGATTAGTAATATGAACAACAATCAAACATTTAAACCAGAGAATCAAACTATAAGTGATTTATTTTCTTGCCAAGCAATATATGTTATTCCAAATTATCAAAGACAGTATAGTTGGGTGAATGAACAATTAGAAGAATTGTGGAGCGATTTATACGAATCATACATTAATACTCCTGAGGAATGTTATTTTTTGGGATCGATAGTAGTAGTTGATGATGGTAAAGGACACCATGAATTAGTTGATGGTCAGCAGAGAATAACAACATTGATGATAATGTTAAATGTATTAGCTACTTCAATATTAAATAATTTTTTACCAAGTGTTTGATTTTTATTCCATTTTTGAAATCCCACAAAATAAGCAAGATAAACAGCTATAGATAAACAAGAAATGCTAATGCTATATTTGCTCAAATTATAATTAATTTTTTGATATTCTTCACTCTCGGCAATTTCTATAGCATTATCAACAGATAAATCTTCATATATTTCCATGTATTCACTATAAGTTTCTGCATATTCATCAAAAGTTGGATTTAAAAATCTAATTTGATTTAACATAGTTAAAAATAAAACTATAAAGATATAATCTATTGCATAAGCACCAATTCTTTTAAACGTTGTATTATTCATATATACCTCACTAAATAAATTTTATTATCTTTTGAGAAAAAAAGCAAACATTATGCTGTTTGCCCATCTGCACTAAGAGTAAGTTTTAAATCTCTTGTATTTCCATCACGATATACTGTTATCGTTATATCATCACCAACACTATGTTGATATAAGTAATATCTCAAGTAGGCTTTATTTAATACTTTTTCGCCATCAATTGCAGTAATAATATCATTTGCTTTAATTCCTGCCTCATCAGCAGCAGATCCTCTTTCTACAGATGTTACTATTACTCCATTTTCCAAACCAGAATTTCTAATTAAACTATAATATGTATAATAAGCATCAGCAAAATCAACCATTTGAATACCAATAACAGGATATACGATTACTTCTCCATCAATAATTTGTTCAGCCTTTTCTACTGCTGCTTCAATAGGAATAGCAAACCCCATACCTTCAACTCCACTACTTATAAGTTTTAATGAGGTTATACCAATAACTTCACCATTAGCATTACAAAGTGGTCCACCACTATTACCGGAATTTATTGCAGCATCAGTTTGTAAAACTCTCATAACATAATCATTAGTATTAGAATTTGATACTGATACTTCAACCAATCTATCTTTACCAGAAATAATACCACGAGTTACTGTCCAAGAATAAGCACTATCAAGTGGAGCACCAACTGCAAATGCCGTATCACCAACTCGACTTTCTTCATTATTTCCAAGTTCTGCAACAGTAAGTTCTGTATCAGATTCTATTGATAGCACTGCAATATCAGCGTATTCATCATGACCAACAATTTCAGTTTCTAAAACATCACCATTTGTAAAAGTTACAGTTACATTATCACCATCTTCAATTACATGGTAATTTGTTAGCAAGTAATATTTATCCCCTTCTTGACGATAAACAAAGCCAGTACCTGATGCTATATATGTTCCATCACGATAAGCTCCTTTTCTTCCATATCATTCAACAGTACATCAACTTGT
>CAUERX010000014.1 GCA_959020415.1 uncultured bacterium
CCCCCCCCATATTGTCAACTATTTCAACTCAAAATTCACAAAAAAACTTTAGTTATTTTTTTAACTAAAATTTGACGGGATCAAAAAAAGAATCTAATTAGTACTAGATTCTTCTAAAGCGGCAACCTCAAGTTTCTTATCATTGTGAATAAGAGTTAATGATCCTGTTTTTTGATATCCTAAATCTGTTTTATATTCAACTTCGAAGTTTATTTTATAAGCTTTATCATCAGTATTATCACCATATTTAAAGCTTTCACCGTCTTTTTTCTCTGTTGAAACATTAGTTACAATTGGTAAATCTTGGTCTCTATCACCATAAACATTATTTTCAACAGTTTTATAAATTGAATTTGCAGCTAATTTTTTAAAATCTTCCCGGAAGTTTTTATAAACAAATTGAACTCCACCAATGTCATTTTTATTAACTTTATTATCCAAATTATAAAAGTCAGCAACAAATAATTTAGCAACTAAATCAGCATACTTAGCTTCATCTACGTCATCTGATTCTAAAACTGTTTTTAGCTCTTTAAATAAACTTTTATAATATTTAGTAGCATTACCGCTTAGTGTATAATCATAGCCTTCAATTTTGTCAACGCTTTCTACTTTAATAGTATTGTCATCTTTCTTATTTAAATTTAAGAAGATAGTCGCCACAACGGCAGCAATTATAACAATTAAAATTACAGCGAAAATGGTTATTTTCTTTTTACTTATTTTTCTTTTAGCCATTTTTATTCTCCTTTAATACTTTATCACTTTCTTTAATCTTTTTGATTAAATCATGAACAATAATATCATTAGAAACTGATACTTCTCGTTCTGCTCTTTTTGAATATTTTTCAATGTAATCAGCACTAATAACTGAATTTTCATCTAATAAGATTCCCTCATCACTTTGACTATCATAATACATTTTATCTGTTATCCAGTTACCATTCGGGAAAACAACAAAGTTTTCATCAATACTAAATATATCATGACCTAAAGCATAATCACTATGAATACCTAACATATTACCCAAGGTTGGAAGGACATCATACATTCCCATAACTTTCTTTATTTCTTTTTTTTCTTGATTATCTTTAGTCCAGATAATAAATGGAACTTTACGATTTATTTCATAATCATATTTACTAAATTCTTTATATTTTGGATCATCATCATCTAATTTAGAATCAGTTTCTGGATTATAATTGTAATAATAATCATATTCTGAACGTTTTATTTTAGCATCATGATCACCATAAATAACTAAAATAGTATCATCTAGCAATCCAGCATTGTCTAATTCTTGAACAAATTCACCAATTGCCTCGTCAGCATAATGAGCAGTAGTAAAATAATTTCCTAATGTTCTATTTTTTAAGAAATCGTTAACTACCTCTTCTTCTTGTCCAGTTTCTTCGTTTACTTTCTTATAATGATATGTTAAATCTAAATCAGTTTGATCTTCTAACCCAGTAAATGGTGTATGGTTAGTAAGCATAATAGTTAAACCATACCAATTGTCATACTTTTCATCAATTTTTTTAATTTTTTCGACAGATTGTTTAAAGAATGATTTATCATTTAAGCCTAAACCAATAACATCTTCATCATTAATTTTATAGTCGGTTTTATAATTATAGAATTTATCATAACCTAATTGTTTATGCATAACTTCACGGTTCCAGAAATTACCTTTATTAGCATGCATACTAAAGGTATAATAGCCTTGATCTTTTAATAATTTTGGAGTTGAGGTATATTCTCTATCCCAATAACTTACAAAAACGGTTCCATTACTTGCTGGAAGCAATGATGTATTAAATGTAAATTCACTATCACTACTGGTTCCAACACTTTCTTGGGCATAGAAATTTGAGAAATACAAACCTTCTTTTGCTAGCTTATTAATGTTTGGAGTAATTTCTTTACCGTTTATTTCCGTAGATAATAAATAGTTTTGAATACTCTCAGCATGAATAACTATAACATTTTTACCTTTATATTTATTTGTATACTTATTGTTACTAGTTTCTGAAGGGTATTCATCATAATACTCTCTTACTTCTTTAGCCGCTTTATCATAACCAAAAAGTGGACTTATTTGTGGTTTTAAACTAGCAATTAAATCATTACCTTGGTAAACATAAATACCAAATTTCATAACAACATATTCACGGTTCCATTGTTTATATAACCTACTGATATCTGTACCAGTGACTGTCGACATGAAAAAACCTAAAGAAATAGCGGCTAACAATAATGTTTTTAAGAAAACAACACGTCCATGTTTCTTAGTACTGATACTGTCATAATAACTTGTGTTTTTAAAATGACGATTAACTAATATTAAAATAACTGGCGCCAAAAGATAACTAAAATCTTTTATTTCAACTATCGTATTTAAGGCGTCACTAACACCAAATATTTGAACTGATGTTGCTAATAATGAAAATGATGTAAATGAAACATAGTTTGAATAATATGCAGAATTAATAACACATATTAAAGTAAAAACTATAGTCCAAAACATATAATATTTAAAACGATTTTTCTTTTTAAATAAATAGCCAAAAGCTCCGACAAATACTATAACTGAGAAATCAGCTAAAATAGGACTAATAGCTGTAAAGTTTTTAACAGTAAAAAATCTTAATAAACAAGCATCAACTAAACAAACTAAAATAAAAGTAATAAAAAGCACGTTATGCTTAAAATAATGTTTCACACTTTTGCCAAATTTTATTAAAAAGTTTTTAGTTCGTGCACTGATGTTTTCAATCTTTTCCTTCATAATTCACCTCGGTTTATACCTCCCCATTATACCACGTTTAAACAAGAAAAAAAAGTGGTTTTTCGCCACTTTACTATTTACTAGTCAAAAGCTAGGAGATTATTACCAAATTAATACTTCTCGTATTCACAGTAAAATCGAGGTCAGTACTAGTAGTCTGCGGGAGAGATACATATAGGTAATAAATATGTATCCCATTAACTATCCTGAACAGTTTTTGTTTTTTTATTACTTATTTTTTTAGCTTCCTCATATTCAGCTGAATTTATAGCAATTCCCATAACAAGAATATAAGCTAAAAAATACACCCAGATCATCATTACAATGATCGTCGATATTCCACCATAGAACATTTTGTAATTGGCA
Source organism: uncultured bacterium (assembly GCA_959020415.1). GTDB lineage: Bacteria > Bacillota_I > Bacilli_A > RF39 > UBA660 > Coprosoma. The sequence continues at coordinate 3,155 of CAUERX010000014.1, forward strand.
AAATTAGAAATATATATGGAATAAATAGCAGTAATAATTATCCAACCAAGCGTAGTGAATAAAGCACCTTTATTCATATATTTACTTGGTATTTGCGCATCAGGCGCTAAAGCGTAGATAAGCTTTATCATCCAGAAAATACAAGCAAAAGCAATTGGCCACTTTAATAAAATAAAGATGGCATAGAGCTTGTCGCTAATATTAGCAAATATTGCTAAACTAATTATATGTTTAGCAATAACATTGCCATAAGCCAAAACTAAAACATTGAATATAAATAATGCCATAAGTAAGATAATCATAAAGAAGGCTTTAGTTCGTCTTTTAAGAAAAGGTGCGTGTTTTATACCAAAAAGTTCATTTGAGGTAACTATTAAAGAATTGGTTCCATTCGATATTAAATAAAAACCAATTATCATGAAAAAAGCAACATTTCCAGTAATATGACTATTAGTTAAAAATGGCATTAAAACATTAGAAACATCTTCCGGTAAAATATTGTTCATTAAAGAAACAAAGGCGTTAGAAAACAAACTAATATTTGAGCCAATATAACCAATTAAAGTTAATAATGGAAAAATAGCCAAAATGATAAAAAAGGCTAGTTGCCCTGGAAGTATCATCATTTCCGGTTTCATGAAAATATTAAATATTTTTTTTAGAAACTTTTTCATGGACTAGCCTCTTTCTATATTATTTATCTTCTTCTTTATTACTACGCATATCTAAAGTTGCTTCATTTACAGCGTCATCAATCGTTTTAATTTCATCAGTTATCATACTGTAACCAATTGCAGCACCAAAGCCATGTGATAAATTTTTAAATTCTTTATGAAGTTTGCGGATATAGGTAATAACGGCTTTTTCATCATGCCCAACCATAAAGATTAAGAACTCGTTACCATTACTTCTAATAATTTCACTATTGGATAATTGATTAGCAATTAAAATTCCTGCTCCTTCGACAATAACTTTATCACCTTCGGTGTGACCAAAGTTGTCATTAATATAAGCTATGTTGTTTAAGTCAACAATGATAATAGACTGTGGATATACTTCGCTATTGTCCCATGTTTCAATATTATCATTTAAATAATTGCGGTTTTTCAATGAGGTCATAGTATCAATATATCGTAATTTATCAGCTTTCGATAATTTCGGACGATAATTTTTACGATTTTTAATAAATTTACCAGTAATTATACCAACTAAAACTAACAAAATAGCACTGAAGATAATGATAAGCATTTGAATTAGCTTATTACTATTATTGTAATTTAATAAATCTTTATAACCATTATTAATAATTTGGTTACTATTTACAAATGATAAGTAAAAATCAAATAATTCGTTAAAGGTTTTATTAGCTGAAATATCACGACTAACAAAGCTATAATCGCTATCTAATTTAAAGGTATACAAGCTTTTAAAATTATTCAGATCATTTCGAACATAATAATCATATGTGTAGTAATCAATAGCGGCAATATCATTTTTTCCAAGATTATTAATTAAAGCATTGATGTTGTCAAATGTTTTTGTTTTAACACCATGTTCATTTAAATATTTATCAATTTTACTATTTTTAATAGTAAAAACAGTATTTTCTGATAAGGAATTAACTGAATTTATTGATGCATTGGTATTTTGATCAACAATAATTGTAACCTTTTCATTATATGGTGATACGGTATTGTAAACATCCATGCTATATTTATCTTTGCTTTGATAATCAAAGATAATATCTAATTTATTTTCATCAAAATCTTTGGTAAGATTTTCAATGCTTGAATATTTTTTATAATCAATTTCAACATTCGTAGCTTTTGCAAAATTGTTTAAGAAATTATAATTGAAACCTCTTAAACCATCTTTAGTTGTAACGTCAAATGGGCTATTTAAAACAAAGCCATAACTATAACGTTTACTTCGGAATTTAACTTGTTCTTTTTCATCAACTTTTTTTACTTTAAAATAATTTTCAGCTAAATTTTTATTAAATTCATCTTCAAAATTATTTTTATACCATTTATCATAATACTTATTTAAAATTTTGTTTAAAGTAGATGTGTTACCAAGTCTTAGAACATAATCTTTTGTATATTCCGTAATATTATAAGCAATATTTAATTTTTCACTCTCAATAACGTCATTAAGATATGCTAATTTAGGAATAGCAATAGCATCAATGCTGTCACCTTTCATATCTTGAAGCATTGAATCTACATCTTTATAACTTTTATAAGTTACTTCACCACTGCCCAAAAGATATTTACTAATTTTTGTCATGTCATCTTCTAAAACACCAATAACTAAATGGTTAATATCACTTACATCAATATATTTAATTTTGGTTTTAGTAACTAAAACATAATTGTCTTGATATATTAAAATATCTTTTTCCGTTTTTTGATCAGTTACGGTTACAGCATATGTACTAGATGGTTTTTCTTCACTAGTATATGGTAGTTTATTAAATTCTAAATCGGTATCTTTTTCAAGATCATTTAAAAAATCAAAAACAACGCCTTCACCATCGCTACTTAAAATTGGTGTATCACTTGGGATAGATAAATCGATTAACTTGTTTTTATTGTTTTCAATCCATTTTTTTTCACTAACAGTTAAAGTGGTATTTTTGTCTTCCTTAGTAAAGTAGTAGAAGGCACTAAAAGCGCCTAGTAAAATAATAATTACTAAAGCGGCAATCCAAATTTTTTTATTTTTCACTTTGTTCACCTGCATTTCCCCAAGAGAAATCATCATTACCTTTGGCACGATATCCGATTATTGGGAAATCCTCACCTTTAGAGTCTAAAAATACTTGAACATCGTAATATTTTAAATTCTTCTTACTTATTTTGTCTGTCACCTCTTTTGCGTATGTTTTTGCGGTATCTAATTTAACACTATCTTCTAATTTAATAGTAAAGTTTAAAATTCTACCTTCTTTATGATAAGTTACTTTAGTTACACCATCTTTACTACCAACGGTATCTTTAATATCGTTGATGGTACTAGATGAAATTTTATATTTATCTTCATCGTCTAATCTATGGCCATAGTTATTGTCACCGAATGCTGGAACAATAAAGAAGATTATGAAGAAAGCTAAGAGAATTACAAAGAATAATCCGCCTCCTATCATACAGCCTTTTTTATGGTTATGAATAAATTCTTTCATTCCTTTCATTTTATCACCTCAAATACTTTCATCATTATACTATATTTACATTTTATTTTCAATTGCCTAACCGATAATATATGGGCTTCCGCTGGTGCCGTTGCCACCGTTTACTTTAGCATCCTTTTTAACAGTAACTACTGGTCTAACGCTTAAACTAGTTGTTTTGGCAGTAGTAGCAAGGGTATTATTGATGTAATAAATCTTACCATCAGCTGTTTTATTAAGTGTATAACCACTAAGGGCGGTTAGATAGTTTCCTGTATTACATCCAGCTCCATTAGTTTCACAATTGCTTGAATTAGAAGCATCGACATAATCAGCTGTTGATAGTAATCCAACATTTGTCTTAGTTCGTTCAGAACATTCATTACCGATAACACCTGTACAGAAATAACTTTCAATTACAAAGCTTTTAGCAGATAGTGAATTGTAAAATGCTTTTAAAGTCGAATTAATAGTTGATGTATCAAATGAATTATTAGATGTATCCCACACTGAGTTTGTATAAACATCGCTCATAACTAGTTTGATAGTGCCATCACTATTTATTCTTAAAATTCGCCAATTTTTACCACTGAATTTGGCATAATTATTGACGGTTTGTCCTTTATAAATACCTTGCTGAGCTTTTAAAACTGCCCTATCTGGTGAGTTAGTATAAAACCACTGACCAATGGTATCCTTAGTTTCTGCATCACTAAATTCATAAATGTATTGATTAGACTTATAAGTTACAGTAACTTCACCAACTATTGGTTTATTTGTTCTTGGGTCAAGAGCATTGTCTTCAGAAATATATCCTTGGCCTAATAAATCACTTATTTTAACTGAGGCTGTGGCATTTTCTGTTTGATCTGGCAATGCACTTGTATTTTCTAAATAATATTCTTTTGCAGCCTTAATAATGATGGCCTTTTGACTCTCATAAGCACTATCTTTTGAACTTTTTAATAGTGAATTGATTGCAGGAAAAACTATTAAAGCTATTAAAGCTAAAATAGCTACTACAGCTATCAATTCGACAAGTGTAAAAGCTTTTTCTTTCATTCTATCACCCTTATATATTCTATAAGTAAATTATAAATTATTTATGATGTAAAGTCAATGAAAAGGAAATTAGTTGACAATTACTTTTCTTTTAGACCAACAAAAAAACTTTAGTTATTATTCTAACTAAAGTTGGGATAAGTATATAAATGCTTATTTATTATGCAAATAGCCTTATATTTTAATTTTCTTTGTTAATTTATCACAAATGCCACTAAACATATTAAACATCATAACAGCAATCATTAATAATATTACAGCTAAAATGATTAAATGTGGCGTTAGCAATGTTAAGGAGAATAAATCTCTTAAAACTACTGCACCAAATATAAACATGCAAATTAGCACGGCAAATAAAGCTCTTCTCAAATGATTAAATGGAACACTAATCCGATATAAAAGCATAAAACCAGTAAATCCAGTCAATAAAACAGCAAGTGTTGATACTTCATCTTCAGTTAATCTAATAATTTCTGGTAAAACAGTAATAATTAGAATATTAGCCACAATAGTTAGAGCTGTCGGCAAGGACTTTTTAAGTACATTTATAATTATTTTTCCGTTTATTCGTTCATTATTTGGTTCTAGTGCTAAAATGAATGATGGAATACCAATTGTTACCATACTTGTCAATGTCAGTTGTATTGGAATAAATGGATATGTCCTATCTAAAAATAAGAAAATAACAGCTAATAAAGTAGCATAAGTTGTTTTACAAAGAAATAGTGATGATGATCTTTGAATGTTATTAATGCTTCTTCTTCCTTCGGCTACAACCTTTGGCATAGATGCAAAATTAGAATCTAATAAAACTAATTGTGAGACGTTTCTAGCTGCATCACTTCCACTATTCATGGCAACACTACAATCGGCTTCTTTTAGGGCTAAAACATCGTTAACCCCATCACCAGTCATAGCAACGATATGTCCTTTGGCTTTCAAAGCTAAAATAATAGCTTTCTTTTGGTTTGGCTTCACTCTACCAAAAACATTGTATTCTTCGGCTAGTTTTTCAATCGGAATATCAGTGTTGCTCATATCAATGTATTTTATATTTTCAAAGCCAACTTTTTTAGCAACTCCGGCAACGGTCTGAGGATTATCACCAGAAATTAATTTTATATCAACATCTTGAGCTTTAAAATATTCTAAAGTGGCTCTAGCGTCTGGCCTAATTTTATCATTAATTAAGATTAAAGCCATTGGTTTAATATCATTTGGCAATCTTTTATTTAATTTTGTCTTTGACTTAGCAAGTAATACAACTCTATTATCAGTTGTATAAGCTTCTAACTCTTTTTTTATGTTAGTAATATCTTTTAAAACTATTTCAGGAGCACCTAAAATGTAACTTTCATTTTCAAAAGAAATACCAGACCACTTTTCCTGTGATGAAAATGGCACTATTTCTTTAACTTCATAATCATTTTTTCTTGAATATTTTTTACTAATAGCTTCCATAGTCTGATTATCATTTTCCATGTGATAGCTCATAAGGCCCAAGGCATCAGTAATATCACTCATATTAGTCATTTCTAAAGGAACTATTTTTGATACTTCCATTTCACCTTTTGTTAAAGTTCCAGTTTTATCTAAACAAATGGTGTCAACCCTCGCTAAAGTTTCAATACAATACAGTTCTTGAACTAAAACTTTATATTTTGATAATCTAATAACACTAATAGCTAAAACGGTGCTTGTAAGTAAAACTAATCCTTCAGGAATCATTCCAATTAAAGCAGCAACAGCATTGACTACTGCACTATCAAAGGTATTGCCATCTAGTCCTAGCTGATGAATAAATAATAATATTCCAATAGGAACAATTGCAATAGAAATATATTTAATAATACGATTAATGAAATTCATAATTTCAGAATTAACCTTTTTAATATATTTGGCTTCAGCGGAAATTTTAGCAGTATAGTTATCAGCCCCAACGTGAATTGTTTCAGCATAACAATGACCAGAAACTACAAAACTTCCTGAAAGTAACTCATCGCCAATGACTTTAGTTTCCGGCTCAGATTCACCAGTAATTAATGATTCATTAACAAGAATTTCTCCTGACAAAACTTTGCTGTCGGTAGATATTTGATTACCTGGACCTAATTTAGTAACTTCGCCTAAAACCATATCATGGATATCTATTTTTACCTCTTTACCATCCCTAATAACAATAGAAGTTGGCTCATTTAATAAAGATAATTTATCAACAGTCCTTTTACTTCTTATTTCTTGAATAGTACTTATCAAAGTGTTACAAATAACAACGCCTAAAAATAAAAGATTTTTATAGGAACCGACAAAGAAAATAGCAGCTGCTAAACCTAAATTTAAAAAGTTAAACAATGTGAAAAAATTAGTCATAAAAATTTGGCTAATTGTCTTTGTTTTAACATCAGTTTTATAATTAACTAAACCGTCAGTCTTGCGTTTTTGAACTTCGGCTTGAGTTAATCCTATTATTTGCCTTTTTTCCATATAATACCTTCTCCATAAATATTGTATCATACTTTTACTATTTATCAAGATAGTTTTTGCTTACAATTTTGTAAGGAAAATCGACAATAATTATAAAAAGAAAACATACAAATATTTTGTATGTTTTAGACTATTGGCAAAATATTAAATTGAAAAAAAATATGTTTTTTGTTTGAACAACGCTAAAAATATACGTGTTTTATTTAAAAGTGAATGATTTTTGGATATTTTACTTCTATATTTACATCTCCAATTAGCTATCTTTTTTTTACTGTGATACTCAAAAGTTATTGTGGCATTATCTTTATTTTATTGCTTGTTTTATTTTTGCAATTCTTAAGTAATTTTAAGGCATTCTCATTCATATTTCACTAACTTTCTATTTATTTTTTTATCATTACTTTTTAATAAAATTTCAAAGATTAATGATCCTTGTTTTTTTGCTGCTTTTATATCTCCCCCCAACTGCTCTACAAATTCTTTTACAATAGCAAGCCCTAAACCGTTATTACCTTTTGTTCTTGAAATATCAACAGTATAAAATTCGTCAAATATTCTATCTATATTTAAATCGTTGTATAATAGATTATTTGAAAAAGAAATTTGTATGTCATTTAATGTTTTAATGGAAACCTCTAAATTACTTTTACTATGTTTATAAGCATTTCTAATCAGATTATCAAATATTCTATCAAGCATCATCTCATTAGAAATAATTTCAACCTTTCTATTATCCGTTTTAAAATTGATCATTCTATTTTCATTGGAAAAATCTTTATAATGATTCGATATAGCCTTTTCTAATATAGCAACTAAATTAACTTTTGAAAATTTAATATTTTCATTATTGGATATAATTTTAGAATATTCAAAGAACGAATTAATTAAATCTGATACTCTATTTAATCTTTCCTCAATGATCTTTATATTTTTATTTTTTTCTTTTTCAGGCAAATCACTTTTTAAAATAATATCTATATAACCTAAAGCAGATGTTAAAGGAGTTCTTAAATCGTGAGAAACATTTATCATCATTTTTTGTAAATTATTATTTTTAATTTCATATTCATTTTTTATATTATTATATTTATCAAGAGTTTTATTAATTGTATCAACTAAATGACTAAAATCTTTATCTGCCATATCAGTTGTTAAAATAATATGACTTTCGTTCTTTAATTTGTTTTTTAAATTTTTATCGAACTTTCTAATACTACGTTTTAATAAAAACAAATATAAAAAAGCAATGAGAAGAAGTATAATTAAAAATATTATAATTACATCTTTCATTGCTATCACCTCACTTTTAAATATCTCTTTTTTTACAACTATTATACCCTATAATAGTTGTAATGACAAATACTATTAGCCATACTCCATAAGTTTGAAAAATATATGTTGTATTAGGATTCATACATAATTTAGTCATAGCCGTTTCCCACTCATAATTTAGTAGCCAGTTGGGTAGTTTTAAAACATTAATTGATGATAAAAATATTAATTGAAAAACCATTACTAATGGTATAGTAATTCCATTATATATAGATGTTCTTCTTGTTAAAGTACTTATCATTACTAATATACTAATAATTGCATATAAAAGTGGTAATTGATTAATTACTAATAATAATATTTCTGTAAGTGGACTGGCAAATGTATTACCATTTATAATAATATTTACAAAATGGCAAAAAAGAGCATTTATAAATACTAACGCTGTTCCTAAACCAAGCGATAAAATTAATTTTGAAAAATAATATTTCTTTTTAGAAATATTGGTAGAAATTGTATTTTTAACAGTTCCATTAGAAAAATCACAACCTATTACAAATATGATGATGGCAATAAAGAAATAATATAAATTATTGTTCTTTGTCATATTTGCAACATCTAAAGAGTAACTACCATGATTAGATAAAAATTCACGTGTTTCATCAAGACTACTAATACTATATAATTCTTGATATTCTTCATCGGTCAATCCATATATGCTAGGATTATTCTCGCTTCCTAAATTAAGTCCCATACTAAGCGGAGATAAAGAATATGCTGATAAAAAGGCAAATCCTAACAAAATAACGATAACTATATATATGCCTTTTCCCTTAAATATTCTAAATAAATCTGCTTTTATTATATTTAGCATTATTTAGCCTCCTTTATTATTTCTTTAAAATAATCTTCTAATGATATTCCATATTCATAAAATCCTTTTATTTTAATTTTATTTTCTGATAATATATCGCTAATTTTGTCGGGATTTTCTAAATAATCATAAATTCTTATTTCCTCATCATTTATTACCTTAAAGTTATTTGTATTTAATCCATTTTCCAATAAATAGGCAACTTTCTTGGAATCATCACTTTTAACAACAACGCATTTTGAACACTCTAAATCTAATTGTTCTTTTGTAATTTCCTTAATTAATTTGCCATTTTCTATAAATCCAAATTTTGTTGATATTAAATATAATTCAGATAAAATATGGCTTGATACAAGTAAGGTAACTCCATTATTTGCTAAATTTTTAAATGTATCCCTAAGTTCACTAATACCAATAGGGTCTAATCCGTTTATTGGCTCATCTAAAATAACAAAATCTGGATTGTTTAATATTGCAAGTGCGATTCCCAATCTCTGTTTCATTCCTAAAGAAAAATTTTTTGCTTTCTTTTTCCCAGTATTAGTCAAATTAACCATTTCTAAAACTCTATTGATTTGATTTAAATTGGTAAATCCTCTTTGAATTGCGTAATATTTTAGGTTATCATAAGCCGACAAGTTAGGATAAAATGCAGGATTTTCTATTAGTGAGCCCACCCTTTGTTTATTATCATAAATATCGCTGCTTTCATTTTCTATACCAAATAATGTAAATGTTCCACTTGAAGGTGTAGATAAAGTTGTAATAAGTTTCATAAGGGTTGTTTTACCTGCACCATTTCTTCCTATCAAACCATAGATATCCCCTTTTTTAATAGTTATACTTACATTATCCAATGCGGTAAAATTTTTATATTTTTTTGTTAAATTATGAGTTTGTAATACAACGCTTCGCATATATAATCATTCCTTTCTGATAACATTATACAAAAAAAGAGTTAAAAAACTCTTAATACAAATCTTAAATTTTTCTTAATTTTTAAATTTATATCCAATGCTCCAAATAGTTTCAATATAATCATAGTCTGAATCGACCTTTTTTAATTTATTTCTGATTTTACTAATATGAACATTAAGAGTATTTTCATCAGCTGAATCCGTTGTATTCCAAACAGTATCAAATAAAGTGCTTTTTGTTACAACCTTATTGTTATTTTGCATTAACAATTTCAAAATTTCAAATTCAATTTTAGATAAATTAATATTAATTCCTTTACATAATACTGTATATGTTTGAAAGTTAAGTTCTATATCTTTTGTTTTTACTATGTTATTAGTAATATTTATATTATGTCTTAAATGAATTTTAATTCTCGCAATTAATTCATCATTGTTAAAAGGTTTTGTAACATAGTCATCAGCACCTAATTTGAATAAATCTAATTTTTTATCTATATCGCTAATCGCACTTGTTACAATAACTGGAACATTTTTTATTTGTTTTAATTCTTTAATTATTTCTTCTCCACTTTTTCCAGGTAACATTAGATCTAAAATAATCAAATCAATTTTATCGTTATGAGTAAGTAACGCTTCTGTTCCAGAATAGGCAATTTTAACATCATAACCGTTTGTTTTTAAAACTGTTTGCAACATTTCATTTATATTTTTATCGTCTTCAACAACTAAAATAGTTTTCATTTTTTACCTCATTTTCTAATCAAATATAAGATTATATTTCTCAAATCAATATTGGATTGTCAATAGTCTGAAACATACAAAATATTATTAATTTTTATCCTAAAGCAACATCTAAAACCATCATTAAAACAAAGCCTAAAGCAACACCAATGGTTCCAATATTAGAATGTTTGCCGTTTTGACTTTCAGGAATTAGCTCTTCAACAACTACATAAATCATTGCACCAGCAGCGAATGCCAATAAGTATGGAAGTATTGGGACAACTAAACTCAATAGTAAAATGGTAATTACTGCAGCAATAGGTTCAACTATGCCAGAAAGTACTCCGTAAATAAACGACTTTAATTTAGAAGCTCCAGCACTTCGAAGTGGCATGGAAATGATTGCTCCTTCAGGAAAATTTTGAATTGCAATACCAATGGCTAAAGCTAAAGCCCCGGCAATAGTTATTTCTGAAGTTCCACTTATAAGACCGGCAAAGACAACACCAACAGCCATTCCTTCTGGAATATTGTGTAAAGTAACTGCTAAGGTCAACATAGTTGTTTTTTTATAATTTTTATTAGGTCCCTCTGGTTCGTCAGTATTTAAATGAAGATGTGGAATTATATTATCTAATAGTAGCAGAAAACCAATTCCGAGTAAAAACCCCACTGCAGCTGGTAACCACTTAATACCGTTTGTTGTCATTTCTAAGGAAGGTATTAATAATGACCAAACTGAAGCGGCAATCATAACGCCTGAAGCAAAACCTAACAATAGTTTTTGAATTTTATTATTTATTTCCTTTTTTAATAAAAAACTCATAGCAGCACCTAACGTTGTCCCTAAAAAAGGTATTAGTAAACCTATTACAATTATTTGTATATTATCCATATGTACCTCCTAAAATTTCTTTTTCATTATTCTTAAAGTATTTAAAACAGCTAATAAGGTTACCCCAACGTCAGCAAATACAGCCATCCAAATACTCGCATAACCAAAGGTTGCTAAAACTAGCATTAAGAGTTTAAATGTTAAAGCAAAGACAATATTAAAATTAACTATTTTTGTAGTTATTTTAGATATTTTAATGGCTAAAGGTATTTTGGTTAAATCATCTTTCATTAAAACAATGTCAGCAGCTTCAATGGTAGCATCGCTACCTACGCCACCCATGGCAATGCCAACATCCGATAATTTAATAACTGGGGCATCATTGATGCCATCACCAACAAAAGCTGTGAAATCTTCTTCTTTAATTTCATTTACTTTATTAACTTTATCGATAGGAAGTAAATTGGCGTAATATTCGTTTATTTTCAACTGTTGACCAACTTTGGTAACAATATCAACATTATCTCCGGAAAGCATAACGACCTTGCTAATCCCTTGATCAGATAAATTTTCAACCAGCTCGTAAGCTTCTTCTTTTATTTGATCAGCAATTGTGACATACCCAACATAATCATTGTTAATAGCAAGATAGACGGTGGTTCCCACTTCAACGTTTGGAACTTCTATATCATTTTTATTCAATAATCTTTGATTGCCCACAATAACCTTTTGACCATTGATCGTTGCAGTTACTCCATGGCCACTAATTTCCTTAAAGTCTTTTATAATACCTTTATCAATTTTTTTATTATATTTTTTTAAAATTGATTTAGCAATCGGATGATTTGAATAATATTCAGCGTGAGCTAAAACAGTAAGCATTTCTGTTGGATTCATTTTATTACTCTGAATTTCTGACACTTCAAAATTACCTTTAGTTACAGTCCCTGTTTTATCGAAAACTAAAGTTTTAATTTTATTTAATCGTTCTAGTTCACTACTGCCTTTAATTAAAATTCCTTCTTTACTGGCTCTACCAATTCCACAAAAGAAACCAAGAGGAACTGAAATAACTAAAGCACATGGGCACGAGGTAACTAAAAATACTAAAGCACGATATAACCATGTTTGAAAATCATAGCCCATTATTGTTGGAATCACCGTAATAAGGAACGCTAATAAAACAACAATTGGCGTATATATCTTGGCAAATCTTGTAATAAACTTTTCAGTATCAGTTTTTCGTTCGCTAGAATTTTCAATTAATTCAATAATTTTACTAGCAGTTGAGGTTGTATAAACACTTGTTGCTTTAATGGTAAGTAGCGATCCATTATTTACTGAGCCACTTAAAACAGTATCGTCTTTTCTCACGGTTTTTGGAATTGATTCTCCAGTTAAACTTGAAGTATCTACACTGCTTTCACCGTCTATAACAATTCCATCTAGAGGAATTTTTTCACCTGGTTTAACAACAAAAATGTCGTCAAGCTTTGCTTCTTTGATATCAATTTTCTTGATATCATTATTTATTTTCAAATTAACATAGTCGCTTCTTAAATCCATTAATTTAGTAATTGACTCTTTTGAATGATGGACAGCCTGATGAGAGAGATACTCACCAAATTCAAATAGCAACATAACCATAACAGCTTCTGGATATTCACCAATACAAAAAGCACTAATTGTGGCAATGATCATAAGCATATTTTCATCAAAAATATCTTTACTTAATAATTTTTTACCAGCGTCAATAAAAATTTCATATGAAACAATTATATAGCTAGAAATTAAGAAGATAAAAAATGGAACTGATTCTTCTTTAAAAAAGAAAGATATACCAAATAAAATAGCACTGATAATTATTTTTATGATTTCTTCATTAAGTTTAAATTTTATTTTCATCTATATTTTCTCCTTTATATGCTCAATACCGTATTTTAAGATGATTTCAATATGCTCATCTGTAATACTGTAGTTTACAGTTTGCCCTATTTTATTTGTTTTAACTAAATTAGAACTTCTCAATGTTTTTAATTGATGGGAAACTGCGGATTGGCTAACATTCAAATTTTCAGATATTTCTTTAACACATTTTTCTCCATTTAGTAATAAATCTAATATCCGTAATCTCGTCGGATCACCAAAGATCTTAAAAAACTCGCTAAGTCCAGTTAGTAATTCTTTACTATGCATTTTGTCCTCCCTTATATGAATATTTGTTCATATAAACATATTACAACTGTTCTTAATTAATGTCAATAGTTATAATTATTTATATAAAAAAAGTAAAAATTTTAAATTTTGCTTTCATTCAGTTCTTATCCAGTTAATAGTAACGTTGGTCGTACCCCATGGTTCTCCACTAACTGCGTCTTTTTTACGATTAATAGTTATATTTTTTAACTTAGGATTTTCTTGAAAAGCACTACTAGAAATTGAAGTAATGCCTTTACCAATCATTACTGTTGCTAATTTACTGTTATATCCAAAAGCTGAAGCACCTATCGTTTTAACTCCATTTCCAATGTTATATTCTGTGAAACTATTCCATTCAAGTGCTGATTCGCCAATATTTTCCACTGTATCTGGAATACTAAATGTTCCCGTAAACGGCAATGCTCTAAATGACCATCTATCCAACATTTTAACGGTTTTTGGAATTGTTATGTTATCGCTCCTTGCCCCAGCATAACTGGAAACAATGGTATTATTAAATGTACCATCACTATTTATTTAAAAAATAAAGACGTCTTCATCGGAAAGCTTATTATCATTAAATACAGAATCTCCCGTATTAAAATACTTATTTGGAAGTTCTAATTTAATAATATTATTGTGCCGAAATGCTACATTTCCAATTTTTTCAATTGTGGATGGTAGTTTAAGTTCATTTATTGAATTTACATCAAAAGCGGCTTGACCAATTTCTTTAATTCCCTCCAGTATTATTACTTTTTCAATCCCTTTTTTTGTGAACGATTTGGTATTTACAGTAGAGGGAGTATATTCTACAGGCGCTATTTTGGAAACTGTAATCCCGCTAATTTTACTTGGTATTTTTACCTTAGAACCACAAGATTTATCGTAATCAGTAATTGATAAGGTACCATCACCGCTGTCAGGTATAGTAAAACAGCTGTCTGGGGTGGCTACAATATTTCCTTTATCCGTTAACGCTAAATTAGTACTGAAAGCGACATAACCTACGGTCATGACTAATAATAAACAGAGACTTATACTAATTACTATTCTAACTTGTTGACCATTCTTTCTTCGTTTGAATACCCTATCAACTACTTTCTAATCTGTTATAATTATATCGAATTTTCCGTTACATTTCAATTGTATTATTTCTTTGATCATTATACTTTTTTATTGATTCTTAGCTATTTATAGTATATCCCCCTATTGTCAATATTTTCAAGACAAATTCGCAAAAAAGCAAAGGTTTATTAAACCTTTGCCGGAAAATGTAGAAGGAATTATAACTTCTACATTAATAATTTATCCACTTTTGTAGAATATATACATTAAGTTCTTGACAATTGCATATTATTGTTGTACTATTGTATTAAGCAAGTGACACAATGAATTCGAGGTGATGTTATTGCAATGGACATTTAATAATGATAGACCAATATATATTCAATTGGTTGAAAACTTGAAACTTTTTATTATTTCAGGGACTTATAAGCCTGGTGAGCGTCTACTTTCAGTTAGGGATTTAGCAACTTTGGCCAAGGTTAATCCAAATACAATGCAGAAAGCTTTAACTGAGCTTGAAGAAGTAGGATTAATTTATACAGAAAGAACTAATGGCAAATTTGTAACTGAAGATAATGATCTAATTCAAAAATGTAAAAAAGAACTTGCGAAAGAAAAAACTATTAGTTATTTAAGTGATATGCTTAAATTAGGGTTTTCAAAAAAAGAAGCTATTAAATATTTAAATAAGGAGGATGAATAATATGGCTTTACTAACGTGCCACAACTTATATAAAAGTTATGGAAAAACTTTAGTTTTAAATGATATTAATTTAGAAATTCCAGCAGGAAAAATAATCGGCTTGCTTGGACCTAATGGTAGTGGTAAAACTACCTTAATCAAGTTAATCAATGGTTTACTATTACCAAACAATGGAGAAATTTTGGTTAAAGGTGAGAAAATCGGAATTCATAGTAAGAAAATAATTTCTTATTTACCAGAACGTACTTATTTGGATTTCAATATGAAGGTTGATGAGCTTATTCAATATTTTAGTGATTTTTATGATGATTTTGATAAAGAAAAAGCTTATCAATTATTAGAAAGACTAAATATTAATGCTAAAGACAAATTAACATCAATGTCTAAGGGAATGAAAGAAAAAGTTCAGTTGGTTCTAGTTATGAGCCGTAAAGCGGATTTATACATTTTGGATGAACCAATTGGTGGTGTTGACCCAGCTACAAGGGATTATATTTTAGACACTATTTTAACTAATTTTAATAAAGATGCTAGCATCATTATTTCAACACATTTAATTTCAGATATTGAAAAAATATTAGACGAGGTTGTATTTATTAAAAATGGGCAAATTTATTTAACTGGTGATGCGGATAAATTGCGTGCAGAAAAAGGTAAATCAATCGATGAAATCTTTAGGGAGGAATTCAAATGTTAGGGAAAATTTTAAAATATGATTTAAAATCTATGGCAAGGTCATTACTTCCTTTATATGCGGCTTTAATAATTATGGCTGCGATGTTAAGGTTGTTAAATTTACTTGCTGACAAAATTACTTTAGTTGGAATAATTTATAGTTTTATGATGGTTCTATTTGTAGTATTAATGATTGGCGCTTTATTCTATACTTTCTTTATAGCAATTAAACGTTATTACAAAAATTTATTTTCTGATGAAGGCTATTTAACCCATACTCTTCCAGTTAGTAATAATTCATTATTAATTTCTAAAATAATTTCTTCATTTGTATATTTAATTATAACTTCAGCAGCTATGTTATTAGCTTTAGTAATTGCTATAGATACATCTAAAGTATTTGAAGTTCTTAATCAAGGAATTGATATGATGGCCACTGCTATGGCAGTCAGCAACTCAACGATTATCATATTTGCTTTATTATTTATAGCAATCGGTTATATGTCTTATATAATGATGGTTTTTGCTGGAATATCATTAGGTCAATCACACAATAGTAACAAATTAGTGTTTAGTGTTGTTTGGAGTATTGGTCTATATTATGCTTCACAAATTATATCAGTCATATTCTTGGGAATTATGGCTTTAAGCAATCCAGAATTTATTGATGCTCTTAATCAAGATATGCCTACGCCTGATATTATGAAACAAATTATAATGTTCTCATTTGTATCTAGCTTAAGTTTAATGGTTATTTACTATATTATTTCACATAATCGTCTTAAGCATTTAAGTTTACAATAAAATAAACCTGCAGAAATTAATCTGCAGGTTTTTAATCGTAGGAATCCTCCTACATTAATAATGTAACCATTATTTTGTATTTTATACAATTATTTTATTAATCTTAAAGTTGGACCTTGATTGCCTAAATTGCATGGCATATTTTTATATTGCCCTTCACCATTTAAAACTGAATATATTTCACTATTTACAAACTCGCCACCTTCGAGTTTTTTACCACGAGCAGTCCCTTCATATCTAACGCCAATGTAATCAAAGCAGTCTTGAGCAGTTTGATAGCCTTCAGTACAAGCTAATTGAATACGATTAATTTCTTCCATTTTAAATAAATAGTTTATTAAACTAATTGTAGCTTCTGTGGCATATCCTTGATTTCGATAATCACTTAACATTCCGCAAGCTAAACTAGCATATCTATTAGCAACAGAAAAATCATCAATAGAAATAATCCCAGCCATTTCAAAACTTTCTTTTGGGGCAATAGCCCAGACTTTACATGGTTGGTCGGTTTGATATCTACTAACAATAGATTCAACACGAGCATCTGTTTGTTCCTTAGTTTTATAACTAAGTCTAAATTTCCTTTTTACATCTTCTTCTGTAGCATATTGATAATAAGCATCTCTATCGGTTAAACGTAAATCTCTTAACAATAAATTTTTGCTTTCAATAATTGGGAATTCCATATTCTCATCTCCTTAATTGGTATTTATTATAGTCCTTTAAATTTTCAAAGTCAATGAAAGAATTTACTGTGTTAAAACCCATAATATAGTTTTACCTTCTTTTTGCACAATATTAAAGTTAAATAATAAAATATTTAAGAAAGAAGGTTTTTTAATGATTACTTATTTAACTTTAATATTAGCTTTATCGTTAGATACATTTATGGCAGCCTTATCATATGAAACTAGTAAGATTAAGATTCCTTTTAAGTCTAATTTAGTTATTAGTTTAGTTTGTTCTATCACTTTAATTATTTCACTTTTTCTCGGAAATAGTTTGAGTTTACTAATTCCTACAGCTATACTAAAATGGTTATCATTCTTCGTTTTGTTTTTCATTGGTGTCTTTAAGATTTTTGACAGTCAGGTTAAAAAATGTTTGATAAAAAATTCATTTAAACCAAAGAAGGTAAATTTTTCTTTTTGTAATTTAAAGTTTATCTTACAAATATATGGTGATTATGCAAATGCGGACTATGATAAATCTAAAACTTTGTCGGTATTTGAGGCTTTTTCTTTAGCCCTTGCTTTATCAATTGATGGGTTGAGTGCGGGATTAGCTTTTAGTTCGTCTTTAGACTATATATTTTGGATATTTTTACTTTGCTTGATAATTAATGTGGTTTTTATTTTTTTAGCAAAAGTCTTAGGAATGGTAGCAAAAAATATTAAGTTCGATTTCTCTTTAATAGGTGGGTTTATTTTTATTATTCTAGCCTTCTTTAGACTTTAATTAAAATAATATATATTATTTCATATAATTATTATAAGAAATGAGGTTTATAATGGATAAAAGAGATATTATTGTTAATGGCTATGCTTACCCATTTATTGAAAAAAATACTTTAGATAAGACACTTCCCTACTTAACTTTTTTAAGTATCTTTAGTTATCATATTAAAGCAGACGGAAGTTTAGTTTCAATCGACGACGTACAGTTAATTGACATGGCAGAAAGTCAAAATGTAGGTCCAATAATGGCTGTAACTAATATGGACGAAAGTGGCTTTGATAGTGAGCTTGTACACACTATTTTAAATGATCAAGAAATTCAAAATATTTTAATTGACAATATATTAGAAATTGCAGCGCTTAAAAATTATTATGGGGTAAATATTGACTTTGAATATATAAACCCTAGTGATAAAGAATTATATAATGAATTTATAAGAAAAATATCAATTATCTTACATGATAATAATTATATTTTAATTACTTCTTTAGCGCCTAAAACGTCTAAGGATCAACCAGGTATTTTATATGAGGCTCATGATTATGCCGTTCATGGCGAGCAAGCTGATTTTATAATATTAATGACTTATGAATGGGGATACTCTTATGGCCCACCAATGGCAGTCGCACCACTTAACCAAGTTGAAAGGGTTTTACGATATGCGGTAACGGAAATTCCTAGCGAAAAAATATTAATGGGCATTCCTAATTATGGATATGACTGGAATCTTCCTTATGAAAAAGGAACAAGAGCTACTTCCTTGGGTAATGAGGAGGCTATAAACTTAGCTATTACTAAAAATGCACCAATCGAATTTGATGAAACAGCTATGACTCCTTATTTTTATTATAATAATAATTCTAATGTTGTTTGGTTTGAGGATGCAAGAAGTATAGCAGCTAAGTTAAGCTTGGTTACTAAATATGATTTAGGTGGTGTGAGTTACTGGAATATCAATAGGTTCTTCACGCAAAATTATGTTGTTCTAGAATCTATGTATAATATTTATAAAGTATAGAAAAAACATTTCATTTTTTGAAATGCTTTATTCTGACTTGGTATGACTCATTAATACTGAAATACTTAAGCATGTAATGCCAAGTCCAATCAAACTATACATTGTTTTTAATTCGACTTCATCTAAAGCTAGTATTAATAAAATGGTTATTCCCATAGCAATACCGATAGCGTTAAAGACAAAAACTAAAAGCGCTTTAATATTTTCTTTTGGTCCTTTTTGAAATGGATTATATTCTTTTTTACAAGTAGATATAAGTCTTGATGGGTCAACTTCTAAAATATTGGCAATTTTAGAAATAGAGGTGATATCTGGATATGATAATCCCCTTTCCCACTTTGAAACGGCTTTGCCGGTAATATTTAGTTTATTAGCTAAATCCTGCTGAGTCATATTTTGCTTTTTTCTAAGTTCAGCAATTAAACTACCAAATGATTGTTACATCATTTTTCCTCCTTTGTTTAATCTTAACACACATTTACTAAACTCTTTATATTCTATTAGTTTATTTTTGTAAACTAATAGTAGAATATTCATAATTTAAAAGTATTGGTTAATACTATTTATAACTCATATGATATAATTTAAATAAAGAGATGATTACTTGTGGTACATTTAGTATATTGTGACGATAAATCTAAAGAGCTAGATAAAATTATTAACGGAACTAAAACAATGATTATTAGAGGGGCTGCTGGAAGAAAAATACCTCACAGACGTGTTTTTAAAGATGAAATATTATATTTTATGGAAAAAGGCACTAAAAAAATTACAGCTAAAGCAACTGTAAAAGATGTTCAAAACTATGTAAAATTAACTGATGAAGAAATAACTAAAACTATTGAAAGTAATAATGAGAAATTACAATTAACAGATAAACAAAAAGATAGATGGCATAAAAAATGTCTATGCTTAGTTGAATTTGAAAATGTTACTCCAATTACGCCTTTGGATTTTGATCATCAAGGCAATATGGATGATTGGTTAATTATTGAAAAAATTGAAGATGTTGTTGTCGGAACAAGTATTCCATATAATTATGAAAAATCTAAATTTTGATATTATATATTTCCATTATAATCATAGTTATTATATTCATTATTTTTTACTTTTTTAATTATAGATTTGTAATTCTTTTCCAGAGTTATTATTGATAAAATAAGACAAATACAATTACCAATAAACAAAGGAATATTAATTAATACAGCAAAAATCCAAAATTTGTTATATAAGTAATCCCCAAACCAACCATTTAGAAATGATAAAATTAAAAGTAAAGAAGATAGAATTAGTAAAAAATATTTTTTTCATAAAACCTCCAGCAATATATAAATGCACTTTATAAATAAGTAAACTGAAATGTAATACCCGCTTATTTAACAAAGATTAATTGACTTTGATTATAAAAATATATAACTTGTTATTTTCAAACAAGAAAGAGACTTTGATGTTTCCTTGATAATATCAAATTAAACTTTCATTAACAATGAAATCACATTCGTGGGTAGTTGTACACAATAAAATTTCATTTTTACTATTATAAAATGCAATAGCATCCCAACCAAAATCAGTATCTTCTTGAATCCAAGTTTCCCTTCCATCGAAATCTTTTCCCCAATAAAATTTACAGAAAGTTTCATACCTTTTTAGAAATTCAAACATTTCTTTTGAAGATTTTAATCTATATAATTTTTGCTCTTCAACAGTTTTTGTACCCCACCATTCAGAAATTATTTTAGTTGAAACAATATTCTCTTTGAAATGTTCAACTATTTCATTTGGTTTTGGGTTATCCCTAAGTACTATTTCAACATACACGGTTTTATCTTTTAATCTTTCTAACATTTCTAAATAACTTTTATGATCATTTAGTTTTCCCGTATAATCTTCCCATTCCATTTTTACACCTACTCATTATCTATATTTTTTGTTTCAATCATAAACTTATCAAAATCTGATTCGAATAATTTATCTTGAATAACTCTATATTTTTCAAATTCAGATAATGCTTTTTCAGTTGCAATTTGGTGTGATATTTTACCAGCATCTTTTAATACATCCAAATCATCACCTAATAGGAATTTATCTATACGAGTACTCCAATCCTCCATTGTCATAGGTATATGCCTTCTAGCTCTATTTTCTGCTAAATCTAGGAACGCTGATACAATAAGTTCCATACTTTTTAATTCATCTTTTGATAAATAGTTTTTAGCAATTACAATATCAGATTCTATTATTTTACCATTAGGAGAGTTCTTCCAATTTGTAAGTCCCATATGTTCTTTTTCAGCATCTGCACGATTATATATGAGTTCCGCTGCAGTTTGATGGGAAATTGCATAATGCATCTTATTTTGAACTTTTTTAAAGAATTCTATTGTAGTAGGTGACTTAGGATCATAATCTACACTAGTTGCATAAATATCAGTAATTTTTTGATAAAATCTTCTTTCTGATAATCTTATTTCCCTAATTTCTTCTAGTAATTTTTCAAAATAGTCTATATCTATGAATGAACCATTTTTCATTCGCTCTTTATCTAAAACATATCCTTGAATGGTAAAAGTTTTAAGCACATTAGTTGCCCATCTTCTAAATTGCGTCGCCCTTATAGAGTTTACTCTATAACCAACTGAAATAATAGCATCTAAATTGTAGAATTTTACTTTATATCTTTTTCCATCTGTTGCAGTTGCCGAGGATTCCTCGGTAACTGATTTTTCATCTAATTCGTTATTTTTAAAGATGTTTTTTAAATGTAGGGAAATATTATCTGTACTACAGTCAAATAACTCAGCCATTGCTTTTTGCGTCATCCATAAATTTTCGTTTTCATATCTTACTTGTATTCCTTGCTCTTTTTCTTTAACTTTAAAAGTAAGAAACTCCTCAACACTACTTCTAACCATTAAATCTTTTGCCATATATACCACCTCGCTTTCTATACGTCACCATTATACACAATATATAATTATTATATCATATTATAGCCCTTGACAATTAAAAGTCAATAAAAAAGTTTATGAATTTTTAATGGAAATTTACTAAAAATCTCACGAAAATTTGATGGTTTTTTTAGCAATACTTTTAATTATAATACTTAAAGGTAACAAAAGAATAATCACGATGAAGTTCATAAAATACTTTTAAATTTAACTGGTTCATTTTGAATCATTTTATAATAATACTTGCTTTCTAATTCATCTAAAACAATATCACATAATAAATCTATATTCTTCTGTGGTAATATAAGATAATCAATCAACGTATTAAATATTTAATATCATTTAAATCTCTATTTTCCATAACATAACCTCCAACCGTGTGTCATGTTAACTATGTTTAAAATATTAATCAAGTATTTTATATAAAAAAATTTATTTCATAACAAAAAAGCCTAAGCTTTGAATTTTCTCTAGACAAATTTTAATATAATAATGGTATTAATTAAATATTATTTATTCTGATACAACTTGCATACTATCTAAATATTTTTCTATATATTCTTCATCAAATTCGACATAATCACTTATATATGTTAAAAATAATAATAATTCTAAATCCCTTTTCCTGCTTTTCATAAAAGGTTTATAATTAACTTTAAAATATAATGACTGAATATCAAACTTATTTTTGCTTTTTTTTAGGTCATAGAATTTAAAATCTGGCATTCCCATAGGGTCTGGAATTTCTTTTGCATCCCATTTAGAAGGAGCGTTATCGAAATTATTTAAATAATTGTATGCAAAAGAACTTAAGTCTATATTATATTTTTCTTTTGTGTTTTCTACCCATTTAATTATTCTTTCTATATTTTTAAATTTATAATTATTATTTGTATTTTGAAGCATTATAACCCTTTGATGATCACGAATAAAATTATTTAATTGCGGTATATTATTCTCTAAAAAGGGATATTTTCCATTTAAACATGAATAACAATTATAAGCCATCTTATTAAACTCATTTTCTGTTGTATACAATAAAAACTCATCATATTTTTTTATTATACTTCCTATTTGATAATCCATATAACACTTATGTTCTTTATATATATCTACTAACCAATTTTGCACCTCAATAGAATACGTCCTAACTCTTTGTCTATACTTTTCAACCTTTTTTGATTCTTTATCATTAGACTTCGCAACTAAATCTTCATCAAGATACTCGTTAAAATATTCAAACACAAAATCAATACATTGCTTCATATTATCTTGTTTTTTTGAAAAATCAAATTCATCTACATCTTCTTTTTCTTTTCTTTTTTTTATATATTCTTCTATGCTTAGCACTTTTTACCTCTTTTCTGCTTATTCAATAATACCTGCGCGACATTATTATACACAACAAAAGATATTTTATCAATACATTTAAATAGTAAAAATCAAACAATCACTTTTAACCAATTTTTATTTATAATAAACACATATAAATAAAAGGCAAATTAACATTTTGGCACATGAATTGGTGCATAAGAAGGTCAAAAAGCATGATTTTAGACTTTGACATTATAAATCAAAACACTTAAAAACCCACAAAATAAGGATTTGTGGGCTATTGTAATCAAATGGAGCAAGTGACCGGAATCGAACCGGCATCTTAGCCTTGGCAAGGCCATATACTAACCGTTGTACTACACCTGCATAAAAGAACTTTTAAGTTCTTTTTAATTATATAATATTTTTAAATTATTGTAAAGACATTTTTGCTCTTTTTTTCATTCTATCTAAACCTAATAAACGCATGATATCATATAAATCAGGTGTCATTGATTTACTAGTTAAAGACACTCTTAAAACCATACTAACATCAGTTATATTTCCTTTATAGTTTTCTGGATTTTCTTTATATGCTTTCATGTCACCAGCATAACCTAGCTTGTTTGCTAAATCCTGCATTTTATTAAACCATGTATTTTTATCATCTTCTACATTATAATATTCATTTAAATAAGTATTTATTATTAATTCTTGTTCTACCCTATCTTTAATATTTTGCCATTCGTAAATTTCAGGATTAAATAATTCATCATACATATACCAAGTTTGATTTTTGACATCACTAAAGTAAGCGATATCTTTTCTTGGCTTTTTTTGTTGCCTTTCAATATTAAAAATTTTAATACTGTAATCTTGATGTTTTTCTAATAAATCAGCAAAGTCTTTATCATATAATTTGGCATGCTGTAAAGCTAATTCATATACTTCCTCAGCTGTTAATTTGCTTATATAATTTTTAGAGATATTGATTAATTTATCGTAATCAAATAAGGTACCACCTGTTGACATCTTTTTAAAATCTAAAACAAATTCATCTGGATACTTATCCTTATTTTGTTCTAGCCACAATTCGAAGTTTGAATTAGCAACTGTTTCTAAATAAAGCATAATTGCCTCATTAGGAATTCCCTTTTGATGATAGAAGCTAACAGCGGCTTCTGGATCTTTACGTTTGCTTATTTTACGTCTTGTGCCATTATCTTCGATCATTAGTGGTGAAATATGAGCATATTTTGGTACTTTAAAACCTAACATAACAAATAATTGAGTATGTTTGGGAACACTTGGATACCATTCATCACTACGAATAATATGAGTAGTGTGCATTAAATGATCATCAATAGCATGTGCAAAATGATAAGTTGGAAGTCCATCTGACTTAATAATTATAAAATCCTCATCATTCTCGGGTAATTCGGATTTACCTTTTACACAATCCTTAAAAGTGAATCTTTTATTAAAGTCACCTGGTGATTTTAATCTAATTATATACTTTTCCCCATTATTAATTTTTTCGATGGCTTCTTCCATTGTTAAATTACGACATTTAGCCCATTTACCATAATAGCCTAATCTTTCTTTTTTACTTTCTTGTGTTTCACGATCTTTTTTACCATCTTCTTCAGAACAAAAGCATGGATAAGCTTTGTCTTCAATAATTAATTTTTTAGCATAGGCTTGATAAATGTCTTTTCTTTGGCTTTGCATGTATGGTCCATAGTTTCCTTTGTCACCATCTTTGGTAAAGCCTTCATCAAACTTAATATTAAATTTGCTTAAATCTTCAATAATTTTATTTACCCCATCATCAATTGTTCTTTTTTGATCTGTATCTTCAATTCGTAAGTAAAAAACGCCCTCTGATTGTCTAGCCATTTTACTGCAAATAAAAGCGGTATACAAAGCCCCGATATGAATGAAACCTGTAGGACTTGGAGCATATCTAGTTACCATTGCCCCTTCTTTTAAATCTCTTTCTGGATATAGTTCTTCGTAATAATTATAATCATGTTTTACATTAGGTAATAATAAATCTGCATATTCTTCTCTAGTCATACTATTCCTCCCTTTTTATATTATCCAATATTTACTAAGAAAAATCAATTAATTTAAACGAAAATATAAAGAAAATTGACTTTTATTCAATTTTCTTTATAATGGTAAGAAGTTTAAAAATTTCTCATTTAGCGGAAACTCTAAATATTAATCATTAAGATATAGAATCTGTATACAAAAATTTATGAGAGAATTAAAAATTTAAAGAGGACATTATATGACTCAACACAACAAAAATCAGATAAAATGAAACACCTAGTGAAGACGCCTTTAATGCTCAGGAACCAACTATGCCATAAAATCAGCTAGAAAAAATGGTTAAAGACATAAGACTTCAAGAAATATTTAGCAAACCAACTCCGACTTTGAAAGTAGAAAAAAGAAGGAAACCTTACACGAAAAAACAAATAGATGATTATCAGCAAGCGACGGCAAAAAAATACAAGCGTGAAGAAGCTCAGGTTAAAAGATAATACGATATTGATTGTTTTACTGTTGGTTTATTGCAAAGGCTTGGTAATCGTTCATATGAGGATATTTATAGAGCAACTACTGGTCTTTTGCATAATGATCCAGTAATTAAAAAAATGGCTTTAATATTTATCGATGAAAATCAAGGGCGTGCTTTTGAGGGACAATATTCTGACGCAGTAAGTCTAGTAACACAATCTTTGGGACAAGTTTTAGATTATGCTGATTACAAAATAGCATTGCAGCATGATGAAATGACTTCTACGCCACATATTGTTACTTTCATGCTTGAACAACATGAAAAAAACAGTAATAATTTAACTAAAGCTCCAGCATCAAAACAACTTCGCATTAAACCTCAAGTAAAAAACTAGTTAGTATTTCTAACTAGTTTTTACATGCATCTTTAGCTAATACAGTTTCTTTAGTCTCTTCGGTAATTGTTCCATCTTTATAGATTAACTTGCCTTCTGTCCATAATTCAGACTCTAAAGTCCCACTTTCTTCATAAACATCGCAAGTGGCAATTTCTTTTAAACCTAAGCTGGTATATTTTGTATATGTAACATCGCTCGTTAATTTATAATTAGCATTATTACCACTATAGATAACATTTCCTTCTTTGAAAACTATAAGGTTCTGCATACCATTACTACTTCCTTGTTCGAGTAATAGGTAAATGACATCATCTTCAGTCTTCATTTTCCAATTTTCATTAACTTTCATTCCAGTTATTTTAGTATTGATAGGATTTTCTTTATAATATACTTGATTTATAATATATGGCAAATTTTCATCGTTAGTTCTAGCAATATCAAATGATAAATCTGTGGTGTAAATAACTAACTTAAAATTATCATCATTTGAACATTTTGCTAATCCTGAAGAAATATTATATTTTGATGCTTTTGATGTACAGATTTTTTCACTTTGATCATCTGTTTTATTATTAGGGTTATTTGGACTTTCCTCAGGCATATAATAATTAACATAGATTAAGTAACCAATGACTGCAAGTAAAGTAAGAATAATTAAAGTTAATAAGAATAACCAAATACCAGAGTGAGAATTTTTGTCTCGATATTTATAAACTACTTTTTGTTTGGGTGTTTTTGATTTTTGCTTTTTAGTAACCTTTTTAGTTTTTTTTACTTTTTTAGGCTTTGATTTTTTATCTTTAGATACTTTCTTTGTCTCTTCTAATTCTTCATCAGTATCTTCATATTCATAGTCTCTATTTTGATTCATATCATCACCTCATAGTTATATTATATGGCTGATTACTATTTTAGTCAAATTGAAAAGACAGCATTTAACTGTCTTAACTAGCTGGTGTTCCGGTATTGTCATCAGATGGGATTCCAGGAACTGTTGGTTCATCATCTCCATCATCTTTATCACTGGTTGAAATATCATTTTTATCGTCTGTTTTATCATTATTTTTATCGGTATTAGTATTATTTTTGTTTGTTTGGTTATTAGTATTTTTACTAGTTCCAGTATTACCACCTGATAAGGTAATTGTAATACTACTTACGTCTTCAACATTAGCTCCTGATGGAACACTTTGTGAAATTACCGTTCCAGTACCATTTCCTTTTACATTTACTTTAATACCATTAGCGCCACAGAATGAATTAACATAGCTTAATGATTTACCAACAAAGCTTGGGACTAAAACTAAAGAAGTTTTAGAAGTTTTATCTTTACCAATAACAACTTCTTCATATGGGTTATTTATATTAAAACTAAACTTTTTAATTGCTTTGGTCTTTTTAAGCTCTAAGTTTTCTTTCATAGCATCTGATACAGCCTTGATACTGTCATCATATAAAACATAATTGTATAATGATAGATTTGTTCCACCATAATCGTATATTCTTTGATCATAGCCATTTAAATATAGTCTTTGCATGCCTAGCAAATCGGCCATATCACTACTTTTGCCAGCTTTAGCTGAAATATCTTTGAATACATTATATAGTGATAAAATTTGTTCAGTACTCATATTAGTATTCATATTATTACTAATTGTATCTAATAAATTATAGACTGTATCTAGGTTTTTAACTGATTTAAATTTATTTAATAAAGCCATAACAACTTCTTGTTGATGTTGTCCTCTAATGAAATCGTTACTAGTATAATTTGTCCATTTAGCAGAACACATCGACGGATTTGGATGACGGTTACGAGCAAATGCTAAAGCTTGCTCACCGTTTAAAGTTTGTTTTCCTTGTTCAATATAAACAGTGTTGGCTCCCCACTGACGATTACTATTTTGTTCACATAAATTATATGGAACATCAATATCAACGCCACCTAAAGTGTCAACTAAACCAACAACACCCTTGAAGTTGATTTTTACATAATAATCGATGTTAATATCCAAGAAGTTTTCAATTGTTTTTTGCATGCACTCTTCACCTTTCCAAGCGGCATGAGTGATTTTATTTTTCTTTTGATTATTAAAACAAGCAATTGGAACATAAGAATCACGAGGAATACTTAGGATTGTTGTGCTTAACGTCTTTGGATTAAAAGTAACTACCATAAGTGAGTCACCATTAAATGAACTATTGCCAATTCCTTCTGTTTCAGAGTCAACTCCCATTAATAAAATAGTAAATGGTTCTGTGATTGGCTTAGTATTGGCAACTTCTTCTTTATCTTTTTTTACTTTTTTTGTTTGGGTATAAATAACCTTTGTAGTATCTTTTAAATCTTCATAACCTTCCATGCTTCCAAACATAATAGAATAATTAGTTGGCAAGAAGATATAATCAATTTTTCCATCTTTAAGAGCATCTATCATAGAAATATAACTATCATAGTCCTCAGCCTTATTTGTTAAATTCTTCTTTTTAATTACTTCTTTTGGAATAATATTTCCCTCGATACTAGTTTCGTCTTCTAGTACCCCTAATTTTGCATCATCAATGTCATCTAAGGATTCAGCTTTATTGTCTTTTAAAGTAACTAAACTAGCTGAATATGTTGTATAATCAGAATTGTCACTGACTTTTTTTATTGAACCATATACTTTACTTATGTTATAGCCGACAAAGCCTTCTACGCCCGTAAAAATAAGCATAATTACAATAACAATGATTAATTTTACTTTTTTATATTTTTTTAAGAATCTAATACCTAAAATAATTAGTAATAAAGCAATTATTACTAAAACAATAACAACAATTAATCTTAAAACGTTTTCTATATCTTTTAATAAAGAGATATTATATATTAAATATCCAGTACTGCCTAATAATAACAGTGTACATAGTAATGTAATAACAAAAGCGAATTTATGACGTGTTAACTTCTTCATCTATATTCCTCCTCGAATACTGTCTAGATAATTATAAACCAAAATCGTCTTTTTAACAAGTCCCTAACAAAAAGAAGTAGAATTTTTATTTCAATTTACATATACTGTAAGTGTAAAGTTAAAAGGCAAAAGTTAGTTGACAATATTCTAATTTTATATTACAATGTTATTGCACTTATTTAAATGCACCTATAGCCAAGTGGCTAAGGCAAGGGACTACAACTCCCCTACCTCACCCACTCGTTTGATAAAAGTGTAGATGAAAAATTGTTGATTTTAAAGGCTTCATAAATAATTATCTAAATAAACAATCGTTAATAAATCGTTTAATACCAAACCGGTAGCCAAAACGGTTTCAAATCATATCAACTTATTTCAATATAATTCACTTTATTTGGGCGTATAGCCAAGTGGTAAGGCACCGGACTGCAACTCCGTCATCGTTGGTTCAAATCCGACTACGCCCTCCAAATATGTATACAAAAACTCTTGAATTTTCAAGAGTTTTATTAATGTCTAACAATAGTACTATTTAAAAAAATCTTCTAACTTTATATCAAGTATTATTGATAATTTTACAAGTTTTTCAAGAGGTATAATCTTTGCACTATCGTTTTCGCTTTCAAACCTTTTATAGTGTATATGATTATACTCTAAAAGTTTAGCAATATTTTCTGTGCTAAATGGATTTATAGTACTACTATAATCCTCTTTTTTAAATTCATTATACCGTTATAAACGAAATTTCTTGACATTTTTGCATATATTAGTATACATTTTTTCCTTATCAAACGAAGTAACAAGCTTTTTTAATTTTTGAAAGTCATATACCACCATAATTACGCACCTCATCTGATTTAATTATCGCATGTTATCAAAAATAAAAAAATCACATATTAACTCAAAAAATGTTGCAAGGTGGTTTATAATAAAAATAGCGATAACAATACGCTATTTATTATTTGGCTGTGAAATCGTTGATAAATTGCACCCCAAAGCCTTAGCAATTCTAGATACTGTATCTATTCGTGGATTTCTTTTACACAATTCTATATCACTTATAATTTTACGGGTGGTATGAGACTCAAATGCTAGTGTCTCCTGTGTCCAGTTTTTAACCTGTCTATACTCTTTTATATTATTAGCTATATATTTTCTGTCTATATTAATAAATTTTATTATAACCACCACCTTTTGAAA
>CAUERX010000015.1 GCA_959020415.1 uncultured bacterium
AAGCAAGTTAGAATGGTAATAGGTTTATCTATTTGTTTATTGTTAATCATGACTGTAGGTTATGCTGCTTTTAGTACGAATCTTACTTTAAATGCTAAAGGTAATATATTAACGACGCCTGAGAAGTGCTTTACAGTTATGGATAATGGTGATGGAACAGGAACGATTACTAATTATGATATTTCTTGTGGAAAAAAAGTAAAAATTCCAAGTAAAATAAATAGTTTAATTATAACAAAAATTGGCGATGGAACATTAATAAATGGTATATCAGATGGTCCATTTACTCATAAGAAAATAACCACAGTAGTTTTCCCAGAAACGTTAACATATATAGGATATATTTCTTTTTTCGATAGTGGTTTAAAACGTATAACAATTCCTTCAAGTGTAAAGGAAATAAAATCGCAAGCTTTTGCTTGGTCTCCAATTGAAACAGTTGAATTAAAAGAGGGACTAGAAAAATTAGGAAGTGAAGTTTTTACAAGATGTAATTTAACCAGCATAGCTTTGCCTAAGAGTCTTGAAAATCCAGAGAACGCTATTGCAACTGCTAATCTCATGGAAGGTGATAATGCCTTTGTATATGGGAAAGATTCAGAAGGATTTATTGATAAATCTTATTTGAATTCATATGGTAATAGGAATGCTACAAGCATTGAGTTCCCAGGTAATATAAAAACAATAGGGACATTATCAATTTATTTAATGCCGGGTATTACAATTTTAAATATACCAGACACTGTTGAGACTCTAAAAAATCATTTTATCTATAATATGCAAAATCTTGAAACAATAAATATTGGCAGTGGAATTAAAACAATTGAAGAAAATGCTTTTATCGGCGGAAATCTTAAAAAACTAAAAACAATAAATATTAACCGAAAGAAAGATGCAATACAAGGGGCTCCTTGGGGTGCAACGGAGGATGTAACTATCAACTGGATTGGAAAAATATAAAAATTGCGAAAACAGAAATGAGGAACGATAATTTGAGTGATAAAAATAATAGGAAGGTTGTACCTAGTAGTCTTGTTATTGACGATTTTCTATATAATTAAATAATCAACAAAAAAAGCTAAATAATATTAGCTTTTTTTCGCCTTAAAATTCGTCTTTTCTTTTGAACCATTTGTGGATTAATAACCAATTGTAGTGAAATAATGACATATTCAATTCCTAAAATTATAATGTGTTCAGAAATCTTTTCGAACGGATTATATATAAGGAGAATAGCTAAAGATATTTCAATAATTGCATGAATTAATTCTACGATATATCCTTTACCATTATGAATATTATAAAACGCTTCGCCCAGTTCATCAATACCACGAATGAGACCAAATAATCCCCAAACAATCGCAATAAAATTAATTGAGTTTTCTTGCTTAACAATTATTATCGTACCAACAATAAGCATTACTATGCCCGATGCTAACCTTTTAGTTTCGGATTTTTTAACTTCTTCCATTTGAACAGCATCTTTAATAAAACCTAAAGAAATTATAATAGTTAGCCCACCAATCAAATAAGGCATAATATGTACAATTTTTTCGTGAAAAACAATTAATAAAGTTCCGATAATTAATAAGGAAATATATGACCCAAAGTATTCTTTTCTTAAAGTCTTATCCTTTTTCTTAACTATTTAACATCACACTTCCACAAGCTGTGTTTGTTACAGTATGCGTAAACTGTACTACAAGGGTAATATTTAAAAATAGCTTTTGGCTCGTCACCAGGGTTTAAATATTTACGGCAAACAGAATCTTCACTTACCAATTCAATCCATTCAATATAATGATCGTTTTCCATCGGATGAATAGTTTCACCAACCATAACTATAATTTCATCATTTACTACTTCATAAATAGGAACATGCTTTTCTAAAGCTGCATCAGTAGTATTAGCTTCTAATACCTCCATAACTTTGCCACAACATAAAATGTCGTGTTTCTTTTCTCCAATTACTTCAATAATATTTCCACATATTGGGCAAATATAAAATTTTTTATTCATTAAAATCACCTCTACATTATTATACTTCAAATTAAGCTCATTGTATATAGCTTAATAGTAATAATTATCAATAAGTTTTTACTGAGAAAATATGGTATAATAAATATAAGGTGATATAATGGGGAAATTAAACGAGGATTTTTTATATCAAGTTTATGCAATCGTTGAAGAAATACCAGAAGGCAAAGTTGCCACTTATGGACAAATAGCTAAATTATCCGGATATGATAAAAACTCAAGATTAGTTGGCAAAGCTTTATCCCATGCCGAAATCTACGGAAATTATCCTTGCCATCGTGTTGTTAACCATCAGGGACGTTTAACTCCCGGTTGGAAAGAACAACAAGAACTCCTGAAACATGAAGGTATTACATTTAAAAAAAATGGTTGTGTAGATTTAAAAAAATACCAGTGGAAAAATTAAGGAGAAAAATTATGAATGAATATTTAAACCTAACTCTAGAAAACCTTGAAGATGAACACATTTGCTGTGCCATATCAGATAAAAAACACCAAGATGGCGTTAAAAACAAAAAAGAATGGTTAAAAGACCGAATTAAAGAAGGTCACGTTTTTAGAAAATTAAATGCTCAAGGTAAAGTATTTATTGAATATTCCCCATTAGAAACAGCATGGACACCAATCTCTGGTGAAAACTTTATGTATATTTATTGCCTTTGGATAGCTGGATCTTTTAAAGGCAAAGGCTATGGCAAGAATTGATTGAATACGCTATAGAAGATGCTAAAAAACAAAATAAAAGTGGTATTTGTACCATTTCCTCTAAAAAGAAAAAGCCATATTTATCTGATAAAAAGTTTTTTGAAAAGTATGGCTTTAAAGTGGTTGATATCATAGGTGATTATGAACTACTGGCCCTTACTTTTAATGATAAAACGCCAAGATTTAATGATAATGCTAAAAAAATGAGCATTGATAGTTCAAATTTAACTATTTATTATAGTCCAGAATGTCCATTTACTTCAAATTGTATTAAAGAAATCGAAGAGTATCGTCGAGAAAATGATGTTGATATCAATATCATTAAAATAGACTCTCTAAAAAAAGCCAAAAATGTTCCATGTATATTTAATAACTGGGCGACATTTCAAAAAGGTAAATATGTTTCCCAATGTTTATTAAATAAAAACATGGTGACTAAACTATTTAAGGATTAAAATGGAATTTATTAAAACAAAAACTATTTTATCTAAAGTAAAATAAGATAATAAACGGTATGGAATTGATTATAATATGAACCTTTATAGGGATGTGACCACGGGTATATTTATGTAATAGCCGGAGTTCTTGTTATAACACTGATGACTTCGGTATTGTAAGAAGTAAAGAAAACTAAAGACGTTATTGGAAACGGTTCAATGTCCGACATCTATAATCCGATAGAAAGAAAATATGAAATAACAAAAAGTGCGTTAAAACTTATTTTTAAATATAATTACGGTGTTGCTATTGATACCAAAAGCGATTTAATTTTAAGAGATTTTGGCATTTTAAAAGAAATAAATACTAAAAATAACGTTATTGTCTAATTAACTATTACTACACCAAATGATGAATTATCAAAAATTATTGAACCAAACGTATGCCACACATCGAAAAGACTAAACGCCCTTAAAACCCTAAGTGATAATGGAATATTTACAGGATAATGATGAATCCAACCTTGCCATTTATTACTGATAATGAAGGTAATATTAAGAAATTAGTAAAATTAGCCTATGAACATGGCGCTAAATTTATTCATACTTATATGAGTGTAACATTAAGAGAATTGCTACTTTCAAAAATTAGATAAACATTTTCTTAATTTAAAAGAAAAGTATATTAAGGTTTATGGAGAGAGATATAATTGTTTAGTTCCAAATTATCAAAAACCATATAAAACACTTCAAAACGAATGTTAAAAATATGGTTTACTTTATAAGATGCTCGTTATTATAAAGGCTTATAAAAAAGAAATAGAAATAAATAAACAAATAACTTTATTTGATTAAAAGAGGGTTCTAAAATGAACGAACTAATTATATTACCTAACATCGGAAAAACCTTGGCTGAACAATTAATTGCTATCGGTATTGATGCTAAAGAAAAATTAAAAGAAATTGGTAGTCGTGATGTTTGATTTAAAATTAAAGAGATAGATCCGTCCTTACTATAATAGACTGTGTGCTTAAAGCGCCATTCAAGGTATAAGACGGCCTGATTTATCGTAAAATTATGAAAATAAACTAAAAGAATTTTATAACCAACACCATTAAGGTGTTTTTTTCATAAAAATATTGACAAAACAAAAATTCCTGTATATATTGTATATATACAGGAGGCAAAATATGCATATAATAATTAGTAATAGTAGTGATAAACCAATATATCTTCAACTAAAGGATCAAATAAAAAGCCTAATTATTTCTGAGGAATTAAAACCAGGCGAAATGCTTCCATCGATGAGAGCCCTTGCTAAAGATCTAAAAATTAGTGTTATTACCACAAAACGAGCCTATGAAGAATTAGAACATGATGGTTTTATTGAAACAAGACCATCACAAGGTTGTTTTGTTGCCAATAAAAATAAAGAAATAATTAGAGAAGAACAACTAGAAGTAGTCGAAAATATCATTGATAATGCTATAAAAATAGCCAAAATGAGCCATATTACAAAAAAAGAAATAAAGGATATGGTTGAAATTTTATATGAGGAGAATAAATAATATGGAAAACGTTTTAGAAATAGAGAACTTAAGTAAAACTTATCCAGGTTTTAATTTAAATAATATTAATTTAAAAATTCCGAAAGGAACAGTGATGGGCTTAATTGGTGAAAACGGTGCTGGGAAATCAACGACCATTAAACTAATTTTAAATGAACTTAATCGTGAAAGTGGAAATATTAAAGTCTTTGGATTAGATAATATCAAAGATGAACAAAAAATAAAATCAGACATTGGTGTAGTTTTAGCTGATAGTTTTCTTTCAGAGTATTTTAATGCTAAAGACATTAGTAAAACTATGAAACAATTTTATAATAATTGGGATGAAAAATTATACTTTAATTATTTAAAAGAATTTAACCTTCCTGATAATAAACAAATAAAAGATTTTTCAACCGGAATGAAAATGAAACTTCAAATTATTACCGCATTATCGCATCATCCCAAATTTCTTATTTTAGATGAACCAACTAGCGGACTAGATCCCATCGCTAGAAATGAAGTTCTAGATATATTCCGTAATTTTATAGAAGATGATGAACATTCCATCTTTATTTCATCACATATTACTTCTGATTTAGAACATATTGCTGACTATATTACCTTTATTAGTGAAGGAGAAATTGTTTTTACAAATACATGTGATGAACTGCTAGAATCATATGGTATTGCTAAATGTACTAAAGAAGAATTTGAAAGTATTGAAAAAAGTGATTATGTCAAATATCGAAAGAACAAATACAATTATGAATTATTAATACAAGACAAAGCAAAATTTACGAAAAAGTATGAACTAGAAGTTATAGATAAACCAAGTTTAGAAGACATAATGATAATTTATATCAAAGGAGTGAAAAATAATGAAAAATAAGGCATTAAAAGGATTACTTTTAAAAGATATTTTAAACTTAAATCATTACAAAGTTACATTCATTGTCTTTTTCCTTTTCATTTGTATTTTCGGCTCGATGGGAACTAACTTTCAATTCTACGGTGCTATGATGATTATCTTTATGATTGGAATGGTTTCCTTATCTGCCTTTAGTTATGATGAAGTTGCTAAATCAGACGCTTTTCTTTTAACCTTGCCAATAACAAAAAAGGACATCGTTAAAGAACGATATCTTCTAGTCATTGGCTCAATGGTTATTGCTGTAATTTTAGCATTGCTCATGACTATTGCTGTTAATCTTATTCACGAACATGAAATTAGCAATTTTAGTTCAACATTATTAATTATTATGTGTACTACATTGGGGTTGGCCTTAGTTCAGGCCATTCAAATACCGAGTATTTACAAATGGGGCTTCGAACGAGGCCGTATCCAAATGTTTATTATTGTTTTTGTTATTGCAGTAGTTATTGGTATTGCCAGCTACTTTATTAGTCAATTTAATATCACAATTAATTTAGATAAAATAGGCAATTTTATAGCTGCCTTTGGATCATTAGCTTGTTTGATTGTTATTACAATTATGTATTATATATCATACAAAGTTTCCTTAAAAATATACAAACATAAAGAATTATAGAAATATAATTCTTTTGTTTTAATCTAATCATTTTTCTGATATAATGTTTATATGAGGGAGGGATAGCAATGAATGTATTTAAAACTATTTTATCATGGATATTATCGATAGTTTTAGGAGTATCATTATTCACTGTTTTCATGCTTGGTAATATTAGTTCATTTTTTACTGAAGATAGTATGCAAAAGACAGTGGAGAATATCGATGTTTCCCACGAAATAAGTAAAATAAAAAATAGTTCAGCTACATCTGGCAATAAAGCCGAAATTGCTGATATTATTGATATGGCTTATAACGAAGCTGAAAGTCATGGCATTTCAACTAAATTAGTCGACGAGATTTTCAATTCAACCGAAGTAAAACAATTCTTAGGTAAAGCTGTTGGCAGTACCACTGATGCTATTATAAATGGTACAGATACTAAACAGGTTACAAGTGAAGAATTTAATAAATTATTAGACGAAAATATGGATAAATGGATTAAAAAAAGTGGAGTTGAAATTAGTGATTCTAAAAAAGAAGTTTTAGTTATTCGCATGAAAAGTGCAAGTGCAGGGGTTATTGATAATTTGCCAAGTGCTAATACTTTAACTAAAAAAGTTAATCAAAACACTGTAGATCAAATCCAGTTTCTATTTAGTGCAAAAGTAAAAACCGCGTTAATTATTATTAGTGTAGTTTGTTTGTTGTTACTAATCGCACTTAAACGTAAAAATAATAAATGGCTATTATATGGTGGTATTCCACCATTAATCGCTGGGCTATTTACAATTGGTATTAGTTTTATCATCGTTGATGTTTTAACCGCTGCTTTAAATGAATACAATTTATCATTTATGGTAAGTGCCTTTAGTAATGCTTTATCACATAATATAATGGTTACAGGTCTAGTATCAATTATTGTATCAATATTATTCTTTATTACATATGGTCTATTAGGTAAAAAGAAAAGCAAAAATTAATTTGCTTTTTTCTTTGATATTCTATTTTTAATAAATGCAATTAAAATTGGTAAAACAGATAGTAAGATAATACCGAGTACTACTAGAGTAAAGTGATCAGCAATAACCGGAATATTACCAAAGAAGTATCCTAAACATAAGAATAAAGTAACCCAAGTAATTCCACCTAAAGCATTAAAACTAATAAACTTTTTATAATCTAGTCTACCCATTCCAACAACAAAAGGAACAATCGTTCTAACAATTGGCATAAATCTTGCTAAGAAAACTGCCCAGCTTCCATATTTAGCAATTAAAGCATCAGCCTTATCTAAATTTTCTTGTTTAACAAGCGTAAATTTCTTATTATTCAGCATTCTCCGACCGAAATGTTTTCCGATTTCATAATTTATTGTATCACCAATAATCGCTGCAACAATTATTAAAACGAGTAAAAACCAAAAATTAAGTTGTCCTAAAGCTGAAAATGTTCCAGCCGCAAATATTAGTGAATCACCAGGTAAAAAAGGCATAAACACTAAACCAGTTTCAATAAAGATAATTAAAAATAAAATCGCATATATAAAATTTCCATAATCATTGATGAACTGACCAATGTATTCATCACAGTGTAATATAAATTCTATAAGTGGCATATTTACCTCCTTTAAATAATAGCTATTTAATTATAACATATATGTAAAAAAAAATCACCCGATTTGACCTATATTTAAGATAACGTTATAATTACTTGTAAAGAGAGGGATATTATGAATAAAAAAACCGCAATTTTATTACTGCCAAGTTCTTTGTTATTATTTATTTTAGGCTTTTTAATTACCTTTGCTACAAATAGTGCAATGCAAAGCCTTTATTATGTTATTGTTTTTACTTTCTTAATTACTGGAGTTATTCAAACCTTTAGTTTCTTTTGGAATAAAGAGTATGAACAAAAAATGTTTTTGAATTTAATAATTGGTGTTACTAGTATTTGGTTTGCTTTATTTACACTAGAATACTACGCAATGTTTATTGTTTTGCTACCAGCTTTAATATCTATCTACTCGGTAGTTATGGGGATTGGTCTATTAATGAAATACTATAATGAAATAAGATCAAAATGGTTTATTGGTGGTGCTGTCTTTTCATTCTTATTTGCCATAATCCTGCTATTTAAACCAATTTTATTAGCTACTATCTATATAAAATTATCAGGGCTTTACCTTATTGCTTTATCACTTTATTTTTTAGTAAATGCTGTTTTAAGATTAATTGAAAAGCAATAGAGAAATCTATTGCTTTTTTATTAGAACATGCTTATAATATACAATTAAAGGAATTGATATTATGGCAATCAATGGTTTAAACTTAACAAGATACGAAATAATAGATTTAGAACGAGAATTACTAAAGTCTTATTATGATGTTGCAAATTTAGTTTCTAAAGAGAAAAAAGATAGTTCAGAATATAAAAAGGCAGTTGATAAACTACAAACGCTTTATAATGATGAACAATTGTATTTTTTAACTTTAGCTAACGGAGACTTAGACTTTATAAAACAATTATGTGATAAATTCGACGGCATAAATGAAACTGAAGAAAACTCAAAATTTAGTAGTGATGACAACATGGCTATTTATGAACGTGTATATAACCAGCTATCAAGGAAGATTTTTCTTCAAAAAATTGAAAATCAAATTAGAGATATTTTACCAAATGATAAGGAAATAGATATTTCAGCTATTATTGAATATCTTTTTGATGATTCTTTATACTATGACTACTATAATATTTTATATATGGATATGGCTGCAATATATTGCACGCTAGAAAAAATAGCTGGGGTTTACCAGCTTAAAGATATAATGCCTTCAGAAGAATATACAGAATTAATACATGAAATATTTAGAATAGCCTTTTCTGAGAGTGTAGCTACTGAAGAGTTTCTTGAAAGATTAGAGAATAACGACTTCTCCCCAGTATCTGAAGATGAAATTGAAATGGATTGTGACGTTATGTTAGGTGAAATATTTTCGTTAAAAGATACTGTTCATAAAGCTATGTTGAACGAAGCTACCTTTTTAATTTCAACTTTCGATAATTTAGAAACTGATCTCGAAAGACAAATGGTCATTGCCCAAGTATCTAAAATTATTGCATATTTAGATTATGAAACATTAGAACAGTTTAAAAATGAAATAGCAGATATAACTTCAGAATTTTACCCAGTTATTGAACATGAAATGTCAATTAGAAATAACTATGTACGTGGTAAAGGCGAATGCCTTGATGATTATATAGTTCTTACTGAAAAACAAAGTGATATAATTGAAAGAACGATTCGAGCAAGCATTGAACTATTAAAACTTTATTATGAAGCCGTATACTATGAAGTAATTGAAGAGAAAGAAAGCGATAGATACCAAAGTCTAATGGTCCAAATCGCGCTTGCCCAAACAAGAGAAAGTGCGTTGTTAAGGGACATAATAGAAGATGATGAACTTTATTTTATATTTGAAGAAACCATATCAACTAGTGAGTTTAACACTTATTTTAGAAAAATAAATCAGAGAAGCGCTCAAGAGTCATCACTAGATGATGATAAATGTCCTCTTGTTAGGAAAAGACTGGAACAATTATTTGAACAAGCAGAAGAAGATATCTCTAGTGGTGAAATAGATCTTAGTGATGAAAATATTAACTATTATTTAGAAAATGGTTTTGATTTAGACCAACCATTAGAACGTTTTGCTTTTTATAATCAAGCAATAAATATTATTGTTGCTAAAAAAATTGATGAACTTATTGCTGAAACTTCAAATAAAGTTCCTTATACCTTCCTCAAATATGAAGATTTTTATACAAATCCTAGTATGGACCAAATTGTTTTAGACACTCATTTCGATTCGTCAAAAATGTGTGAAATTAACGAGGAATATCTAAAAACAGTTGCAGAAGTTGAAGGCATAGACTATAACTTCTTAAAAAACACGTTAGTAAGATATATGAATGATAATGCCGAATACCAAGGGACGCTAACAGAAAACCCAGATGGATCTTGTGATCAGGAATACCTTGTATATCTTGAGACTAAAAGAAATGCCCTTATGGAATCATTTCCTAATAAAGCACCGGATAGTCAAAAACAATATAAATCAGATAACTAAGTACGATAATAACGTACTTTTTTATTTTCGATATCTATTACGTCATTTTTTGCTTGACAAATACATAGAATAGAACTATAATTTAATTGTACTACTACAATTAGTACAGTAAGGAGGAAACAATATGATTGAAATTAAGAGTTTAACTAAAGCGTATGACAGTAAACCAGTATTAAAAAATCTTGATTGCAAAATTGAAGATAACTGTATTTACGGTTTAGTTGGCGCTAACGGAGCTGGTAAGTCAACATTATTAAGACTTATCACTGGAATTTTTGCCCCAGATGGTGGAACAATTACGATCGATGGAACATCTGTAATTGACAATGAAGCCCTAAAACAAAAAATGGTTTTTATTCCAGATGATTTATTTTTCTATCAAAGCTATACTTTGTTAGATACCGCTAAATATTATGAAGCCATGTATCCAAAATTTGATATGGATTATTTCAAACATTTAGCTGAAATTTTAAAGCTCGATATTAAAAGAAAAATAAATACATTATCTAAAGGAATGAAAAGGCAGTGTGCCTTAATATGTGCATTATCAACCAATGCCGATTATATCTTCTTTGATGAGACATTTGATGGAATCGATCCAGTTATAAGAAATGTAATGAAAAAAATAATCGCCAAACAAATGGAAGAAAAGGG
Source organism: uncultured bacterium (assembly GCA_959020415.1). GTDB lineage: Bacteria > Bacillota_I > Bacilli_A > RF39 > UBA660 > Coprosoma. Next base: position 11,044 of record CAUERX010000015.1, read on the forward strand.
TACAACTATTATTATGACAAGTCATAACCTAAGAGAGTTAGAAGATATTTGTGATAATTTAGGCCTATTATATCAAGGTGGAATCTTGTTTGAAAGTGATATTGATACTTTAAAAACAGAAATGTTTAAAGTTCAAATTTCATTAAAAAAAGACTTTGATAAAAACACATTCAATAATTTAGAAGTTTTAAACTTTAAGAAAAATGGTAGTGTTGCTACTGTTATTATTAAAGGTGAAAGGGAAGATTGTGAAAAGAAATTAAATGCTTTAAAGCCAATAATTCTAGACTTTCTACCATTAACTTTAGAAGAAGTCTTTATCTATGAAATGGAGGTGCTAGGATATGAATTCAATAAAATGGTTTAATTTTAATTATTTACTTCAAAATTTAAAAAAATCCAAAGCCGTTTTAGCCATATTCCTAATTATTGTCCCTCTTTTAAGTACTTTAGTATTAATTATTTCATCACAGGGAAATAGCGATTATGTCAGTTTAGACTTCAACACTGTTTCATTATTTGCCATAATTGGAATGTATATTATCCCAATTATTGTCTCATTTGCATTGTTTGGATATGTTTTCAAACGTAAAAGTTCAGACTTTGTAAATTCGATGCCATTAAACCGCTCAACTATTTTTGTTACTAATACAGTCGGTGGTATTTTATTACTAATTGCTATGATATTAATTAGTACACTTCTTATATTAATTACATCATGTCTACTTCCAAACATTATAGTTTCTGGAAGAATGATGATCGATTACTTTATAATTTGGAGTGTCGCATACATCTTTGTTTTCACTGCTACTAATTTAGCTGCTAGTGTTAGTGGAAATGTTATAACATCCCTAGCTGTAACTGCATTATTATTATTTTTAGTTCCATTTTTAAGTCAAAGTTTTAATGGGTTTAATAATTATACCCAAGCTGAAATAAACTGTACTGAAAAATCATGTATTCCACAAAACTTTAGCTGTTTTAATGATGATGAGTGTCTAAATGACCAAGAACAAGGAATTTATAGTAATAAAGTTGATTATGATGAAAACAATAAATATAATTTAGCTTATACATATCCGTCAAATATTTTTGCTAATTATTATAGTTTAGATATTTCGTCAAAACAAATTGCTAAAATGTTTATTGGAAGTATCATTTTCTTTACTGCTGGATTATACTTGTTTAGAAAAAAACGTATGGAAGTTACTGAAACGTCATTCCATAATATTCATGTCCATAATATTATAAAATCATTAACTATTGTACCAATGCTCATCTTTGCTTGTTATAATTTTGATTCAAGAGAACTTAGTTTTAATATTTTCTTAATAGTTGTTATTTTCGTTTATTATTTAATATTTGATTTAATAACAAGAAAACATTTAACTAAATTTTCATTAACTATAGTTTACTTTGTTATAACAACAGTCCTAGTAACTGGATATTATTATACCTTTGTTAAGAATACCTTGAAACCAGGTGCGACAATAGATTCTAAAGAAATAAAAGAAATTGCTATTGTTAACCCTAATGGTTATGCTGACACATCAGATATATATATTCAAAATGATGAATTAAAAAATCTAGTTGTTAAAAATATTCTTAATAACAACTTTACTAGTACTGAAGAAATTTATCAAACTAATTTAAAAGCTAGTATCAAGTTAAATAACGGTAAAGTTTATAAAGTTAGAATTGATAATATTTTTGAAAAGGATTATAAGAAGATGATGAGTATCGCTTACCAAGACGAGAAATTCATAAATGCTTTAAAAGATATTGATTACAAAAATGTTTACGCTATATCATCAAGTTATTTAATCATTAACCCTAAAGATAATGATAAAATTTTAGATATGATTAGAAGTGGTATTAAAAACACTAGTGTAAGTAATTATGAAAATTTAGATAAAGGATTTGATGTTGTTTTATATACTTACAAAGATCATAAACAAATTAACTATGTTGTGAACTCAGCTATTAATCCTGATCTTACTAGATATATTTCTAAATATTCAAATGACAAATTAAAGAAAAATGTAATCGATAAAAATAAGAAAGCAAGTTCTATTCATGGTATGTATGCGATTACAATTGCCAATAGTGACAATGACACTATGATTGATTATGTTATTGAACGATCATATAGTGAAATTTATGAATTTATAAAAAACAACATAAATAAAAGCTGTGACGTTACTAAAGATTATGTTGGGTTATCAATAAATGTGGATAATACTGACTATGTTTTCTATACTAACAATGTTGAAGGATTTAAAAAGATTTTGGATGAACAAACCAAAAAATATGAAAACACCGAGGATTATCAAAACTATAAAAATATGTATGCGGGTGAAGAACATGAATAATGTTGTAACCTTAGATTATCAAAGTAGAGAACCAATCTTTAAACAAATTGTTAGCCAAATAGAACGTTATGTCGCTTTAGGAATTTTAAACTCTAGGGATAAACTCCCTTCAACAAGAGAAATGGCCGCAGATTTAGGAGTAAATCCTAATACTGTTCGTAAAGCTTATACTGAATTAGAGAAAAATGGGGTGATTGTGACGATTTCAACTAAAGGAACTTTTATTGCTGACAATACTAAAGATGTAAAAACTGAAAAAATAACTGAAGGTATTGAAGAAATTAAAAGCAAAATTGAAGAACTCATGAAATTAGGCATTTCTAAAGAAGAAATTATAAACAAATTAAAATAGTAGAAAATTTTCTACTATTTTTTAATGCATCAATTCTGTCTCTTTAACAACAATAAATATCAACAAGCCAAACGGAAGTATAACCGGAAGTCCATGGGGAGCCACTAAAGCCCAAATCAATTGGACAGGAACAAATTAAAATACCAAGATATTTGGTATTTTAATTTTCGAAGAAGTATAAATTATATAAAACTTATGATATAATGTTTTATATAGTTATAGGAGGACAGTATGCCTAATAATGAAACATCAAAATACAAAATAATTTTTACTGATATCCAAGAAAAAACTGCTGATAATATAGCTTATTTTTCTAATGGAAGAGAGTTTATTGATTGGTTTTTTGCCAATAAAAATGAGTTTAAAAATACTAAATTAGTTTTCGAAAGCAAATTAAAAAACATTAATTGTGATGATATTCAAAACATGTATGAATTTTTAAAGTTTTATTTAAAAATAAAAAAAACATGTAATGATGGCATGAATAATTATAATAATAATTTACTAAATGAAGATAAAAACGAAGAAATAAAAAAAGCTATTTCTGAGTTTGTTAGAATGAATGACAACGGTAAATTTTTAAGAGCCACTTTAGTTGCTTTAGGCTATCAAAGTATGGGAAATAAAGATGATAATTATCTTAACTTAGCTTTAGCCTTAGAACTTTTCCAAACATCAATTTTAATTCATGATGATATAATTGATAATGCCGTTTTAAGACGTGGAAAAGAAACCATTCCTGTATCTTATAACAAACATTTCAATAAAGAAACAGAGCAAAAAAATTTTAAGCAAAAAAGACAAAAATTTTCTGATTCCATGGCCATTTGTATTGGTGATTTAGGTTTTTACTTAGCCAATGAACTAATTGTCCAAGGTTATAAAGAAAATAGGAATCTCGGTAATATTTTATCTTATTATCATCAAACCGCCATTAAAACCTGTAAAGGTGAAATGATTGATATTGTTTTACCATTTAAAGAAGAATTCTTTGATACTGATCCTAATTTAGAAGAAAAAATTATAGAAGTTTATAAATTAAAAACCGCTTGGTATTCCGTAATTGGGCCATACTGTTTAGGCCTTACCCTAGGTGGTATGGAAGAAAAAAACATAAAAAAAATCGAAAGTATTTTATTGAATGTTGGTATTGCTTTCCAAATTAAAGATGATATTTTAGGAATATATGGCGACTCTAATCTGTTAGGTAAGTCAACTAACTCTGATATTGAAGAGTTTAAACAAACTATATTATATTCTTTTGCTATGCAGACAAAATACCAAGAAGAATTATTAAAATATTATGGCAAACCAAATTTAACAATCGAAAATATTGAAGAAGTAAAAACCATCTTTGAAAAATCAGGGGCTAAAAAATATGCCGAAGATACAATGAATAAACTTTTCATCCATAGCTTGTCAGAAATTGATAAAGATGATAGTCTTAATAAAGAAGCTAAAGGCATTTTAAAAGGCTTTATTGTTTATCTTCAAAATCGTTCAAAGTAGGTGATAAAAATGAAAAAAATAGTTTTAATTTTATGTGGCTGTTTTCTTTTAACTGGATGCACAGATAAAGTTACAAATGTTGTGAATGCTCAAGGGGACTCAAAAACATATCAATTTTTCATAAATGAAGATTATAGTCAAGCCGAATATACTTTAAAATTAAAAAATGAAAATCGTGATATTACGATTATTCATAGTAATAATAAAGAGTATTACCAGGTCAAAGATAAAAATGAAACATCTACAACCATTGAAAAAGATGGCAAACGTTATACATTAAATAACTCCAATAAAACTTATAATGTGGAAAACATCGTTTCAAACACTAATTATGCTTTAGGATATTTACCAACAGACATGGAACAGCTAAAAACTCAAAAGTATAAAACTGGTAAAGAAAGAATGGGATTTACTAAATACATTTATGAGGAGTATATATACACCGGAGGAACGACAGTTTATTACTTTAAAAATGATAAACTAAAATATATAAAAAATATAACTCCATTAACTGAGAATATGACTGAATTTATTAGTGTTTCTACCAAAGTAGATAATGATAAATTTAACATTCCAGAGGGTTACCAGGAATTAAGCTATTAATTGACAAAGAAAAATAAATATTATATTATAGTTGTAAGTTAGGAGAATGGTTATGGATAGGAAAACAATTATTAAAATTGCCATAATACTAGGAATATTTATCATCATCGGAATCATCTTATATTTTGTTTTAGATGATCATATTACCGCAGATGAGCATCGTTTTAAAACCGAGTATGAAGAATTAAATAACAAAAAAAATGATAAAGGCAAAAAATATCCAACTGTTCATCTTCCAAAAGATAATAATGTGACATATGCTAGTTTTGATGACGTTATGAATTTACTTGATGACGGGACCGGTATATTGTATTTAGGATTTCCAGAATGTCCTTGGTGTCGTAATGCTCTTCCGGTATTAATCGACGCTGCTAAAAAAAGCGAAGTTGATAATGTTTATTATTTTAATGCAGAACCAATTAGAGATACAAAAACCTTAGACGCCAAAGGTAAAATAATAACCACAAAAAAGGGCACAAAAGAATATTATAAACTAGTTGAAAAACTAAAAGACTATTTAGAACCATACGATGGACTTAATGATGAAAGCATTAAAAGAATTTACTTTCCAACAGTTGTCTTTGTTATGGGGGGAAAAGTAGTTGGTATTCATACCGATACAGTTAAATCACAAACTGATCCCTATAAAGGTTTAACTAAAAAGCAAAAAGAAGAGCTAGATCAAATTTATACTAATAGTATTAATAAAATATATGGAACTTGTAATGAAAGTTGTTAAACTGCTAATTGCAGTTTTTTATTTTCGTAAGAAAAAGCCATTATGAACAAATTTCTTTTCATCGACAACGACAAAAGCCTTTTCGTCAACCAATCTAATCAGGCTCATGAGTTCTTTATAATTATCATCAGTTGTTTCCAAAATAAGCATATTTCTAATTCCTTCTTTGCCTTGAACTTTTAAAACCGATACCCCAAAGCCTTTGTTATGCAAAAAATTAGCCATTTTATCATTAGTTGTAATTATTTGCAAAGAAATTGGCGTCCTAATAAAGTAATTACTAATATAGCCGCCAATAATTGTTCCAGCTGCAAAACCTAACGAATAAAAAATGGCAATCCAAATACTTGTATTAGGAGTATTAAGCGCTTCTTGAACAACGACAAACCATACAAAAACTTCAAAAAAACCAATTATTCCAGCTAAAACATTTTTTCCTTTTACTAAAACTATAGTTCTAAAAGTCCCAAGTGAAACATCTAATATTCTAGTAAGGAATATCTTTAAACATAACCAGATCATGAAAGTTCACCTCGCTATTATTATGCGGGAAACCTTTAAAATTATTTACAAAACTAAAGATATGTGTTAATATTTTAAATAGGTGATAATATGAAAAAGTTGAAAGTATTGCTTTTAGTTTTATTGATGTTTGTTGTAACCCCAAAAGCAGAAGCTAAGGAAATTGAACATTTTGTTAGTAAAGCTGATACCGATGTCGTTATGGATGAAGTTTATAACTCATCAGTAGCTGTTGCCGGTGAGTCTGTAAGTTTTGATGGAACCATCAAAGGTTTAGCCATTGGTGCTGGTAATAAAATTGCTTTAAATGGCGAAGCTGACTATGGGATTATAGTTGGTAACTCAGTAACCACCAATGGTATTGTTAATAACGATGCTTTTATTCTCGGTAATTTAGTTACCACGAGTGATAAATCAATCTTCAAAAGAGATGCTATTATTGCAGGTTCTGATATTGAATTAAATGGTGTATTCAATCGTAATGTTAGTTTGTATGCAAAAAAAGTTACTTTAAAAAATGTTTCTATAAAAGGAAACGTTAAAATTTATGCTGAAAACATAACTGTTGAAAAGGATACGACAATTAAAGGAACATTATACTATCCAGAAGATGCAAAATATAAAGCTGACGATAAAGCGAATATAACTAAAGTTGAAAAAACACCAGCTATTCAAACTCATGATGATCAAAATTATTTTGCTACTGTTTCTGCTAAGATTTGGTCATTCCTATGTTTAGCTTTAGTATTTGCTGCCATTTCCTTATTCTGCCCATCGGCGTTCAATAAAATAAATAATAAGTATGAAAAAACAACATTGGGTGAAGGCGTTGAGGTCTTTACTAAAGGCCTAGTTGTTATGATACTAGTTCCCGTAGTAGCTGTTCTTCTATGCTGCACAATGATTGGTATCCCGTTAGGTATAATCTTGATTCTCCTATACGGAATTGCTATTTACTTATCTACGATCTTTGCTGCTTATTTAATTGGTTATAAGATTTGGCAAAAAGTATTTAATAAGAGCGGTCACATTTTATTCTTTGGATTAATTGGGTTATTTATCCTTCTAATCTTAGGATTAATTCCAGGTGTTAGAACTTTAGTATCAATTATAACAACACTAGTTGGTTTGGGTCTAATATTTGATGTTGTAAAAAATTCAAAAGATCGTAATTAACAGAGTTTAAACTCTGTTTTTTTATTGTCAATTTCGCTTAAATTAATAATAATAGGGGGGGGGGGGGGGGGTATAATAATTAGTGAAGTAAATGAGAAAAAAAAAAAACAGGTTAGATTAATAATTAGTTTTTTTTTTTACTATTAATAATGAGCCCTGGCTATGCCGCTTTCAATACTAATTTAACTTTATTAGTAAAAGATAATATTAAAGATAAATGTTTTACTACTGCTGACAATGGTGATAATGCTGTCATAATTTTCTTTTCCGCCAAGTCTAACATATATAGGAACAGGAGATTTTTATAGTAACTATTTAACATCATTCCTTACTTTAGATAATATTAATTATGAATTAGGAGCATTTGCCTTAAATAGTATTACAGGAAATGAAGCTTTTGTTTATGGCAGAAAAAGTAATGGGATTATAGACTATATAACATTAAACTCATACGCCGGACGAAGCCCTAGTAATTTTGGTTTACCAAGCACGATAAAGACAATTGCATATTATGAAGAAGATTAAACGTTGAAACATTAACTCTTCCAGTTGGAATTGAAACTTTAGAAACTAATAATTTAATGTAATTAAAAGCGTCAACCTTAAGTATCCCAAGCAGCATAAAAAATATCGCAGAGTATGCTATTAATGAAAGCGCTAATTTTAAAACCATTAATATTGATAGAAAAATAAATACAATTTCAGGTACTCCGTGGGGAGCCGCTAAAGCCCAAATCAATTGGACAGGAACCAATTAATAGTTCCCAGAAATAGACTAAAAGCATATAATGCTTTAGAGGTGAGATCATGTATAGAATATATGAAGTTCAAAGTGGTGATACTTTAACGTCTGTTGCCAGTAGACTAGGAGTTAGCCCTGAAGTTTTAGCTACCTTAAACGGCTTAAACATTAGTGCTATTTTAACACCAAATAGCTATATCGTTGTTCCAAATGGTGATAATTTTTTTTGTAAATATATCGTTAAAAAAGGAGACACGATTTATGAAATTGCTAGAAGAATTAATGTAGACCCTAATCAATTATTAAAATTAAATGGTTTAGGAGAAAACGAATATATTTATCCTGAACAAGAAATTTTAATTCCAAGGCAAGGAACAAGCTTCTATGTTACTGGTGAAGGAGATTGTTTAAACGGCGTAATTAGAAATTTAAAAGTTAGCGCTGATAATATTGCTAAGCAAAATGACACTATTTATTTAGTTCCAGATCAACTAATAGTTTATAAGAAATAATTTCTTATAAACCTTTTTTTTTACCCAAATTTATTATATAATTAATAATAGGTGATAAAATGCGAAAGATAATAATGTTGGTAGCAACTGTTTTAGGAATTTTATTCTTAACAGGTTGCGGTGGACCAAAAACCTATGACGAAATTAGTTATAGTGACTTAACTAAAATGTTAGATGACAAAGAAGACTTTGTTTTATTTATTGGCTCAGAGACATGTAGTGCCTGCTCAGCTTATAAAATAACTGTTAATAAGATAGTAGAGAAATATGGTATTGATATTAAATATTTAGATATTTCTAAATTAAGTGATGAAGAAAATAGTGAACTTACTTCAAATTTTGCTTTTTCCGGAACTCCAACTACCATCTTTGTAACTGATGGAGAAGAAAAAGATACATATAATCGTATCGATGGTAATGCTAAATACAGTAAAACAGTAGAAAAATTAAAAGAAAATGGTTATATAAAGGAGTAGATTATGAACGAACAATTTATGAACAATGGCGTAAATCCTAAGATGGATAACTTAGATCCTAGTAATTTTCCGATTATTGCTAATTACTGTGAAAATTTAACGGCCAAAGCTTATGTTAGTAATCCAGCAATTGCTAGAGAAGATGAAATAAAAAAGACAATGCTTGTCTTATTAACACCTGACAAATCAGCTTTATTAATCGGTAAACCAGGTATTGGTAAAACAGCGATTGTTGAAGGCATAGCTTATAAAATACAAAAAAATGAAGTTCCAAAGGCTTTGATGGGTTTTCAAATTGTTAAAGTAAATTCATCTTCATTAATTGGAACAATGATGGTCAATGGCAAAGAGGAAAGCGTTGTTAACCTATTAGTTGCTGAATTAAAAAGAGCCCCTAAAACCATCCTTTTTATCGATGAGGTTCATACCTTAATTGGTGGAAGAAGCGATGGACCAATGGATTTAGCTAATATTTTAAAACCAGCTTTAGACCGTGGTGACATTAAAGCAATAGGCGCAACAACAACTATTGAATATGAAACATATATCGTAAAAGACCGTGCCTTCTTAAGACGTTTTGATCGTATTGATGTTGCAGAACCTGATTTTGATGCTACAGTTCAAATCCTTTTAGGGACAATTCCTAAAATGGAATATAAAACAGGAATAAAAATGTTGCCAAATGGGTACATTACTAAATTGTTAATGGAATCAATCGTTGCGGCTACTTCAGAATTTAAAAGAGTCTATGGCCTTTCGGCTATGTACCCAGATGTTTCATTATCTGTTTTATCAGGCGCCTTTTCAAACGCGCTATTCGAAAATCGTGAAATTGTTGGCGTTTTAGATGTTTATATGGCCATTAGAAATAGTAAACGTATTTACCCGGATAGTAGAGTTAAAGAATGTCAAGCGTTTAGAGAAAAATTTGGTCGTATTTGTGAAGAAGAAAACATTGTATTACCAGATGTTAGGCTTGAGGATATTGACACAGGAAACGATTTGTGAAAAAAGTCGTTTTCTTTTTTCACAAAAGCAGTAGAAAAATGGAAATAATTGTGTTAAAATGATATTAGAATGGAGGTTTTTAGTGTGGAGAAAAAAATACCAACCAAAAACTATGTAATTTTAGCAGTGCTTGTTGTACTAACAATTTTAGCTGTCTTTTATGCGCGTAGTTGGTATAATATGACCAAAGAATATAACGCCAAAAACTCAACTATGTTAAGTGTTATTAGCGAAATTAATAAAGATGAGATAAACAATTATACTTTAGAAAACCCTAAATTTATCTTATATGCTTCTTCTGGTCAAAACGGTACTATTAAAGCCTTTGAAAATAAATTTAAAAAATATGCTGTTGATAAAAGCCTTACAAGTAATATGTTATACATTAACACGGATTCTTTAGATTTTGAAGCATTCAGTAAACAATTAAAAGGTTATGCAGCAAATGACAAGACTAAAGATCGTATTGATATCAACGAAAATGTTTCAATGTATATTTTTGAAAATGGCAAGATAACAAATGTTATTATCAATGCTGAAAGACTAAGTACTAAACAAATCGATGTATTATTAAAGAAATATGGAATGATTGATAATGCTTAACGTTGTTCTATATGCACCAGAAATTCCTCAAAATACCGGGAATATTATGCGTACATGTGCGGCCACTAATACTAAACTTCATTTAATAAAACCATTAGGTTTTAGCTTAGATGAAAAAGTAATAAAAAGAAGTGGTGCTAACTACATCGATAATTGTAATTATACTGTTTACGAAAACTATGAAGAATTTTTAGATAAAAACCCTGGCGAATATTACTTTTTAACTAGATATGGAAAAAAATCACATTCATCATTTAATTATTCGGATAAATCTAAAAATATCTATTTAGTGTTTGGAAGAGAAAGCTCAGGAATTCCTAAAGAAATCTTAAAAGATCATCTAGATACCTGTTTAAGAATTCCAATGACTGATAAAGTTCGTGCTTTAAACCTTTCTAATTGTGTTGCTATTATGGTTTACGAAGCTTTAAGGCAACAAGACTACAATGATTTACTTCGTGAAGAGCCATTCAAAGGCGCAAATTATTTAGAAGAATAAAAACTTGAAAAAATAAAAAAATAATGATATTATTATCATATAATAAGGAGGGGCAATATGAATATTTTAACTAGTCCGACTTTTTGGATAATCATTGGAGCTATTGTTTTAATCATGGCTTTAATTGGATATTTAGCCGAAGGAACGGATTTAGCTAATAAAGCTTTAAATAAAAAAACAAAAGAAAAGAAAGAAACAGTAGAAGAGGTTATACCAACGCCTGTAGCAGATATTAATGCAAAGATTTTCCCTGACCAAAGTTGGCAAACAAATCTAGATAACCAACTAGGAAATAGCGTTGTTGCTGCTGATGCACCAATTGAAGTTTTAAAAGTTCAAGAAGAGCCAAATGCTTGGTCAGATAATGCACCAAAGATTGATGAAAGACAAGAAACCGTTCATACTGTTCCAACTGTTGATGATTGGTCAATGATTCCAAACGATAGTCAAACTCCAAGTACAGATTTACCAGAGGTTCAATTAGATAACCTAAATAAAGCAGATATGAGCAATGACAGTGAAATGTTTCCAGACATAAAACCCAGTGATCTAGAAACCCCAGTATCAATCGAAGAACCAGAGGTTATTAATAATAATTCTAATGAAGATATTTGGAAAGCATAAAATATATAGCCATTATTATAAATAATGGTTTTTTTGTGAGTTTTAATCTAGAAAACATTGACACATGGGGTATACTATATTCATATATAATTACTGGGATAAGTGAGATGGGTGTTATAAATAAATATAGAAAAAGATAAAAATGGATTTACCTTAACAGAAATACTTGGAGTTTTAGTTATACTAGGACTATTATTGTTACTAATAGTCCCTTCGATTTTAAACAAAGTAAGGGTTAACGAAAAAGAAATAAAAAAAACAGGAAAATATGATAAAAGATTCAACAAACATATACATGGGCCAAGATAAAGATACTTATCCCAATACTAAAGGCCACGTAATTGTATTGCTATCCAAATACTAATTGACAATGGTAAAGTAGATAATAACTTAAAAGATGCAATCTTTAAAGAATTAGACTTTAAAAAAATCAGTTGAGGTAACAATTGGAAAAAATGGGAACAGGAGTTTTAAAGTAGTTAATGCGTGCAACGAAATTAAATATAAAAACATTACCTTTGAAGTAGGGCCAAAAGATAATAGCCAATGAACGCAATATAAATATGTTAAAATTATTTATCCAGATATGAGCGAAATTTATGCCATGAATATGGCATTGATAATGGTAAAATCCGGAAAGCCGTTGTAGGTGATACTAAAATTACCGAAAATTTTAATGTTAATGGTAAAGTTATGGCTTGAATGAAAGGTCGTACAGTTATTAAAGGAGAGTATCCAGTAAAAAAATAGATAGAACAGCTCCAATAATTACAGGCATTTCCGGAGTCCAGCCTTTTGGACTAATAATAATATAACACTAACTATTAATGGGACTAAAGATACGGAGTCAGGCTAAACGTTTCGGCTTATAGCTTTGATGGTGGCTCAACATGGCAAACCAGCAATAGTAAGATATATAGTGCTAACCTTAATAATATCATTATTAAGGTAAGAAATACTTTAGGTAATACTTATACACACTCGAGCATTAACATTACCAAAATAGATAAAACTAAACCTTCGTGTAACTGGGGTAGAGAAAGCACTACTTAGACAAAACAGAGGGGAACGATAGTTGTTAAAGGAACAGACAGACAAAGTGGAATTTTCGAGCCAAAACCTGGACTTATTCAACAACTACCAAAACAGCCTTTTTGACCTATACAATAAAAGACAATACCGGAAATGAACAAGTGTTTTATAAAACAGCTAACATTTATGTAGATAAAACTCTGCCATACTGTATAAATTCTGGCGTGCAACAAGGCGGTGGGTCAGTTTTTAGCAGATCATGGGGTGCTATGTTATTTACCCAAACTTTAGATTCGGATAGTGGCATTGCCAAAAACGGTGCATGGTTAAAACGTTGCTATGGCGAGATTGATAGAACAATGACAATATAGAGAGCTGGGGAAACGTTTGTATAGTCGATAATATTTCACGCTTTCTTTCCGAACAGCAGTCTGGAAATTCAGTAAGCGAATATATGTCTGGTCCCAATGCTGGCTATCATAGGCAAAATGCTCATTATGGTGTTGTAAACTTCCAATTTAAATTTTACGATAGAGCAGGTAATTCTGTGACATGTGGAAAACAAACAATTGGGTATCATTTTTATAATGGTAATTGTTAATAACTAAAACAACTGAAAATGCATCTTTATACTTATTTGAGGACATTAAGCAGTCCTCTTTTATTACGAAATAATTCACTTAGAAATTTCTAAAAATATAAAAATCATTTCAAATATAGAAGCAAATATGTTATAATTGGTATAGCTTAAAAATTGGAGGTAAATATGACAGTAGATTCACTCATAGAACTTTTTAAAAAAATATTAGATATTCTCCTAGTTTGGGGATTATTATATTTTGTTTTAAAAAGTCTACGTAAAAATGTAAAAATGGTATTATTGTTTAAAGGTGTTTTAATAATTGTTATTGTTAAAATACTTTCAGACTTTTTGGATTTAGTAACAATTGGTTACTTAATCGACTATGTAATAGAATGGGCTCCACTAGCCCTCATCATCATTTTCCAACCGGAAATTAGAGATGCTTTAGAACATCTTGGTCACACTAAGTTACTGGGCCGTCACAAAACACTTTCGTTAGGCGAAAGAGAAAAGACTGTTCATGAAATCGTGACATCAGTTGATAACTTAAGAAGACAAAAAATGGGTGCTTTAATCGTTGTTGAAAGAGATGATAGCTTAGCTAATTATATCAATAATGCACAAAGAATATATGCCGAGGTTACTAATCCATTATTAACTGCTGTTTTCTTTGTTAATAATCCATTACACGATGGTGGTGTAATTATTCAAGGTGATCAAATTGCCTGTGCTAATGCTGTATTCCCAACTAGTGACAGTCTTAATATTAGTAAGCGTTTAGGCACTAGACACCGTGCTGCTTTAGGTATTTCTGAGCAGACTGACTGTTTAGCAATTGTATTATCAGAAGAAACTGGCCGCATCTCTTTAGCAGTCGGTGGAATTTTATTATATAACCTTTCAATAGATGAATTGAAAATTCGTTTATTAGAAGGCCTTTCACCATCAAAAAAACTCTTTGTAGGTGATAAAGAGGAGGTGAATAGCCATGAAGAAAACTAAAAAGAAAAATGTTTTCCAAAAGTTCGCTAACTTTATCGACAAAAAAGTAGTTGTACCAATTACTAAATTAATTGTGGCTATTGGTAAAGGCTTAGGTCGTTCAGAAAAGACTATTGAAACTTGGTTATCAAAACCTAACACATTATTATTTGTTTCATTGTTCATAGCTGTTTTAGTTTTTGTTGTAATTGATCAAAAGATTATTGTCTTTACTAACCAAACGGCAGAAGTTATAAAAGATCAGCAAATCGAAGCAACATATAATGAAGAAGCTTATGTTGTCGAAGGGTTACCAGAAAAAGTAGACATTACTTTAATGGGAAGTCGTTCAGACTTATTTATCGCCAAACAATCAACATCTTCTAAAGTTACTGTTGACTTATCAGGATTAAAGCCTGGAACTCATAAGGTAAATATTGAATATAGTCAGCCACTTAGCTCAATTAGCTATAGTGTTAACCCATCAGTAGCGACAGTAAATATTTATTCTAAAGTCTCAGATACTAAAACTTTAACTACTGATATTCTAAATCAAGATAATCTCGACGATAAACTAGTTATTAATAGTGTCACTCCAGAAATTGATCAGGTAGTTATTAAAGGAACTGATGATAAGAATGCAGTTAATAGTTTAACTAAAGTTGCCAATGTTAAAGCTTTAGTAGATATTAATAATCTAGCAAAACAAGAAGAAGGAACAACAACAATTAAAGATGTTCCATTAAAAGCTTATGATAAAGATGGAAATATTCTAGATGTAGAAATAGTTCCAGCTAAAATTAATGTCGACTTAGATATTGCTTCTCCAAGTAAAGAAGTACCTATTAAAGTTATTCCAAAAGGTGACATTGGATTTGGTAAAGCTATTAGTAATATCGAAATGAGCCAATCTAACGTTACTGTATATGGTAAAAAATCAACATTAGATGATTTAGAGTATATTCCAGTTGAAGTTGACGTTAGTGGTTTAAAAGAAGATAAAGAATATAAATTAGATTTAACAAAACCAAAAGGTGTTAGAACAATGTCTGTTAATAATGTAACTTTAAAATTCACTTTAGGAGTTTCAAACGATAAAGATATTAGTGATGTTAATATCGACGTTCGTAATTTGAATGATAATTACAGCGTTCAAGGTTTAAGTGAAAATGATATCAAAGTAACTGTTAACGTAAAAGGTGTATCTTCAGTTCTCAAAAATTTAGAACCTGATGATATTACTGCATATATTGATCTTAAAGATTATAAACCAGGAGAATATGAAATCCCAGTTAAAGTTGAAGGCACGGATTCAAGAGTCCAATATGTTTCTAAAACCAAAAAGGTAAAAATTAGAATTGTTGAAAAATAGAGTTTAAACTCTATTTTTTAATTCATAAATGTTAAATGATAAAGCATAAAACTACTTGACATTAACTTCTAAAAAGTCTAATATATAAGTATAAAAGAATAGGAGGAAATTATGGAATTTATTAAAGAAATAAAATCAACTTTATTTATTATTGCTGGTTTTTATATTATTGTCGGTTTAATTATGCTTTTAGCACCAGTATTTGTTACCAATTCAATTTGCTATTTCATTGGTACTCTATGTTTAATTCTTGGCGGATTAGCAATTTATACCTATATTAGTTCACAAGTTTATGGACCACTTGCTTATGGAATCCTTGTTATTGCAATTATATTCATAGTTTTAGGAGTATTCATTGTTTCAAACCCTAAAGCGTTTGCTTCATTCATTCCAATGATTATGGGGATAATATTGGCCGTTGATGCTTTTACAAAAATGCAATCAGCCGCTAGTTTAAAAAGATACAATTATGATAAATGGTGGACTGTTTTAGTTGCAGCTTTCATTATATTTGCTTTAGCAATATTACTAATCTTTAATCCGTTTGGAACACTTACAATTTTCATTAGAGTTTTAGGAGCCTTTCTTATTTTAGATGGTATCTCTAATGTTCTAACCGCTGTAAGTTATGCAAAAATAGAAAAATCTATCAATTAAGATAGATTTTTTTAGTTCATTAATGCGTAAGTATAATAACTTATAAAACATAAAACCATGAAAACACCTTCAATTTTAGTAATTTTTCGATCACTTCTTGCAAACATATATAATACTAAAGAGGAGGCTAGTACAAATAACATATCAATAAAATTAAAACCAACAATCTCTAATCCACCAAATATTGCAATTGGCAAACCTAATACAATACATATATTGAATATGTTAGTTCCTATAATATTTCCAACAGCAATATCAAACTCGCCTTTTTTTGCCGAAGACACGGTCATTACTAGTTCTGGTAAGCTTGTTCCAATAACAATTGTACACAAAGTAATAATCTTTTGACTTATACCGAAATTTTCAGCAATAACTATTGCATTGTTGACAATTAAATCACTGCTGAAAGCAATAACTGCGATTGCCACGATAATTAATATAATACTCATTCCTGTCCCATATTTTGTTTCCGACGATCCCTCATTTCTATTCCTTGAACGAATTGCCTTCAATAAATATAATATAAATAGAGAAAACAAAATCATTAGAATAACGCCATCAGCTCTAGTCAAAATATCAGGGATTTTTGGAACAAACATGCTGTCTGAAACTAAAACAAAAAATCCTAAAGTTATAAGAACTAAAATTGGTAATTCCTTTTTAATAGTTACATGCTTAATTTGGATAGGATTGATAAAAGCTGCAATTCCAATTATTAAAAATACGTTAACAATACAACTTCCTACAACGTTAGCCAAAGCCATATTACCATTGCCGCTGGAAACACTATTAAATGAAATAGCAATTTCAGGAGCGCAAGTTCCAAATGCTACAATCGTTAGGGAAATAAGCATTTTAGAAACACCAAATTTTAAGGCAATACTACTAGAGGCGTCAATTAATACATCGCTAGCTTTAATAATGAGAAAAAATCCAACGATTAATAATACATACTCCATAAAACACTCCTTTTTTGTATTTTAACATATAAAATAAAACCTTTAAAATGTTTTTAAGATAAATTTAAAGAAAAATGTAAACATAAAATCCCTGTTTCTTTTAGAATCAGGGATATTTATTATTTTGCTTCAATGTGATTGAACAAAATACCAATATTAATTAAGCCAGTAATACCAACTAAGATATAAACAATCTTTGAAAAAACACTAACGCCAAAAATTGTTTCAACAAGGTTAAAATCGAATAAACCGATTAATCCCCAGTTGATAGCACCAATAATTGTTATTACTAAACATACTTTTTGAAAAACTTCCATAAACTGCTCCTTCCCTTTTACTATTATCATGAACTAAAAAAACAAAAAATATTCATCATAATTTAAAAAACACATCCATATACTTTAAATGAAATTGAATATGAGGTGAAAAAATGAAAAAAATTTGTTTAGTTTTATTTACGTGTTTATTATTAGTAGGTTGTGGGAACTATAGTAGTAAGGATGCTGCTAAAGATTTAGAAAAGAAGATTAATAATTTGAAAGGTTACAATTTATCCGGTCAGCTAGAAATAACGAACAATGATGATGTTTATAAATATGATGTTGAAGCATCGTATGCCAAGGACGATAAATTTAGAGTATCGTTAAAAAATCAAACTAACAACCATGAACAAATCATTTTAAAAAATAGTGAAGGTGTTTACGTTCTAACTCCTAGTTTGAATAAGAGTTTTAAATTCCAAAGCGATTGGCCATACAACAATTCACAAACTTATTTATTGCAAACATTACTAAGTGACATCCAAAATGATAGTAAAAAGACTTTTAAGACAACTAAAGATCGTTATATCTTTACAACAACAGTAAACTATCCAAATAATTCAGATTTAGTTAAACAAAATATATATTTTGATAAAAAATTAAATCCGAAAAAAGTAGAAGTAATGAATAAAAAAGGCGATGTATTAATACGCATGACATTCAAAAAAGTTGATTTTAAAGCTGAATTCAAAGATAAATATTTTGAGCTAGAAGAAAATATGAAAGCAGCTAAAACTGACGATACAACTAAGACTGTAAGTAAAATTGATTCAGATACTTATCCAATGTACGTTCCAGAGAATACAAAATTAGCTAGTAAAGATACTGTAGATTTAGAACAAGGGCAAAGAGTTATTATGACCTTTGAAGGTGACAATCCATTTATGTTTGTTCAACAAACTGCCAGTACAACTGATGATTTAGCTATTGTTTCCGTTTATGGTGAACCATACCAATTAGCAACCAGTGTTGCTGCCGTTTCAGATAACATGATTTCTTGGGTTTCAAATGGTGTCGAATATTATATCGTTTCAGATAACATGAGTGAAACAGATTTAGTTAATGTCGCTAGCTCAGTAACAACAATGCCAGTAAGCAAATAAAAGGTTTAAATTTTTAGGGAAATGTGCTATAATGGTACCCGGGTGATATAAATGGCAAAGAAGGAAACTTCTAATAACAAGAATAAAAAGACAACAGGCCAAGATAGTGAAAAGATAAAACAAACTAAGAAAACTTCTTCGGCTACCAAAAATAAAAGCACATCAGATGTTAAAAAAGCAACTGCAAAAAATGCAAATTCAAAAAATACAACTTCAAAAAACACTAAGTCAAAGCAAGTAAAAGAAAATGAAAAAACTAAAGAATTAAAACCTGTAATTGCTGAAGCTAAAAAAAGTGTTAAAGAAGGAAAGGTATCAAAAGAAGATACAGCCAAAAAGAAAAAGCACGAGAGCGAATCAGCTAAAGTCGAAAAACAACTAAGATCTCGCGTTAGCAGTAATGATGAAATGTCTAGATTATTTAAGATTGTTTTAATTGTTACGGCTATCTTTGTTGTTTTCTACGGCGTAACTTTATTAGTAACTAAACAAGCAGATGAACAGACTAATAATACAACTAATGAAGAAAATCCAAAAACTACAGAAATTCAATATGATAATATTATGATTGGCACTATGCTTAACCATGGAGGTACTTATTACGTTTTAATTGAGCAAGCTGATGACATTAGAAGCGCTGAATATACATCTTTAATAGATACAATTAAAAGTGCTGATGACGCGCCAACAATTTATAAAGCTAATTTAACTGATTCTTTCAATAAAGATTATTTAGCAAAAGAAGAAAATTATTATGTAGAAAACATTGCTGATTTTAGAGTAACAGGAACAACCTTGGTTAAAGTTGAAAATGGTAAAATAAATTCTGTATTTGATAATTATGATGCTATTAAAAATAAATTAAAAGAGTTAGCCTAATAATGTCAAATTAATTAAGATACTTCGGTATCTTTTTAATTTTTTGCACCTATATTTATTATGTGTGATATACTGTAAATGTATGAGCTGAAAAATCAATAAGCAAAAAAAGTTTGAAGGAGGTGTTTTATGGCTAAAAAAGATGATAATAAATTACAAGACAGATTAGATAGGTTAGAAAATGCCTTTGGACCAATCGCCTATAAAACAACAAGTGAGTACAATAATGATACAAATAACAAAAAAATTAAAAAAGGAATTCCAACTTTTAAAACAAGTGAAGTTGTTATCCTTTTGATCATTACCACTATCGTTAGTTTAATTATGGGAAGTGCCGCCACCTATAATTTAGCACCAACTAAAGGCGAAAAAGTTGACAATGAACTTCAAAATTTTATCAACAATTATGACTATATCATTGATAATTATAATGGTGAAGTAAACAAAGAAGAACTATTGGATGCTGCTTTAGAAGGTATGCTAGGTAAATTAGATAAAAATTCCACTTATTTGGAATCGGATACTTCTAAAAATTTCAATATTCTTTTAGAAGGAAGTTATGATGGCCTAGGTATTCAAGTATATAATGATAAAGAGGGCAACATCATTATATATAGTGTTTTTAAAAATAGTCCAGCGGCTAAAGCTGGATTAAAAGCGGGAGACATTATAACCAAAGTTAATGGAGAAAGTCTTAAAGGACTAACTAGTTCTGATTTAGCTGATAAAGTCCAAAAAAGTAAAAATAAAAATATAACCATTACATATAAACGTGATCAATCAGAAAACACAGTTAAATTAAACATTGGCAGCATAAATCTTGATTCAGTATTTGCAAAGACCTTTGAAGAGGATGGTAAAAAAGTTGGCTATATTGCGCTTGGCATTTTCGCTAGTAATTCTTATAGGCAGTTTAAGAAAGAATTAAATAAATTAGAAAAAGAAAATATTAATTCTCTAATCATCGATTTAAGAGGTAATTCTGGTGGCTATTTATCATCAGCGGAAAACATTCTTTCATTATTCTTAGATTCAAGCCATGTCCTTTATCAAATCAAAAAAGACGATGTAGTAACTAAACAGTATTCTAAAGGTAGTAAAGATAAAAAATATAAGATAGTTATCTTAGTTGATCAAAATAGTGCTTCAGCCTCTGAAGTTACAGCGTCAGCTTTAAAAGAAGAATATGGCGCTACTATAGTTGGTAAGAAAACCTATGGTAAAGGTAGCGTTCAAGAAATGCAAAACCTTCCTAATGGTGATAAATATAAACTAACAACAAAAAACTGGTTAACACCTAAAGGTGAATTAATCGAAGGCAAAGGAATAACTCCAGATGTTGAAATTGACTTCGATACTAAGTATTTTGACAATCCAGATGATGCTAATGACTCACAACTTCAAAAAGCATTAGAGGAAGCTAAAAAATAAAATTTCAAAGCCACAAAAAAATAGTGACTTTTCTTTTTGAGTAAAAAACGCTATAATGTTCATAGGGTGTGATTAAAATGAAAAAATTAGAAGTTGGAGATGAATTTCAAATCCAGTGTTATAAACATGACGGTAAAATTCATCGTTGCTGGGATGAGGCAGTCGTTCTCGATATCAAAAAAGATTATATTGTTTTTGGTAATGATCGAACCAAAGTTACAGAAGCACAGGGTAATACAAGACGTACCAAGGAGCCAGCTGTTATGTATTTTTTTAAAGATAAATGGTTTAATATTATCGTTCAGTTAAAAAAAAGCGGCATAACCTATTATTGCAATATTGCCAGCCCATTTATAATAGAAGAAGGAACTATTAAATATATTGATTATGATTTAGACCTTCGCGTCTTTCCGAATGGTAGTTTTAAAATATTAGATAAGCAAGAATATAAATATCATAAAAAAAAGATGAATTATTCTGACGACTTAGACATAGTAATTAATAAAGCGTTATCTGAACTTATAACCGACTACCAAAATCACGCTGTATATTTCGATAATCATCAGAATGCAATATACGGTTCACAATATCAAAAATTAAAAAAAGAAAATAGTCATTTATAATTATATAGGTGCATATATTATTAAAGAAGAGTAAAGTTATAAAAAATTAAAAAAAGTGTTGACTTTGCTCTTTCTATTTGGTATATTTGTAATGCACTTGTGAGAGAGATTTGCGAAAAAAACAAAAAAATAATTTTTTTCAAAAAAACGCTTGACTTGTGAAAATTCTTCTGGTATATTAAACGAGTAATTTTTTGAGGAGACGACAAAATTTGTCGCCCAGTGTCAAGAATTCAAAAAAAAGTTTAAAAAATCCTTGACTTAGAAGATTACATTTGATATATTAGAATTACTGCTGATTAATTTCATTAATTAACAGGTAAAGACAATGATCTTTGAAAACTGAGCAAAATGTCAATTCATTAAAATTAGTTAGGACATTCAATTCAAATTAATAAGAAACAATTGTATTTATTTTTTTGGAGAGTTTGATCCTGGCTCAGGATGAACGCTGGCGGCATGCCTAAGACATGCAAGTCGTACGAAGTGGCCCATTGAAGATTGAGTGCTTGCACAATTTTGGATTTGGATTCCCACTTAGTGGCAGACGGGTGAGTAACACGTGGGTAACCTACCCCAGGGACTGGGATAACTATTGGAAACGATAGCTAATACCGGATGATTCATAATTAGATAACTTTTTATGCTAAAAGGAGCTTTGGCTTCGCCTTGGGATGGGCTTGCGTTGTATTAGCTAGTTGGTAGGGTAATGGCCTACCAAGGCGACGATGCATATCCGAACTGAGAGGTTGATCGGCCACATTGGGACTGAGACACGGCCCAAACTCCTACGGGAGGCAGCAGT
>CAUERX010000016.1 GCA_959020415.1 uncultured bacterium
TATCGGAATCTTTTTTATTAATGATAAGGTATCTTTTTAAAAAAGGATTAACAAATTTGCTTTTAGATGTTGACAAAGACTTTTAAGGGGATTATAATTTATTTTGCGTAAAGGAGGAATAACATGAATTATAATGGTTTAGATGATTTTTCTTATAGTGATTTGATTGTGTTTAAAAATATGTATAAAACTGTACGAAATGTTAGTGTAAGTGTTCTTCCTTTTACTTTAGCATATGCAACTTTCAGAAACGACGAAATTGGTGTCTTTCTTTTTACGACAAATGCTTTATTGGCTGGAACATGCATAAAAACTGTTAAAACAGCAAATAATAAAATCGCAGAAAGGGATGCTTGTAAGTATAGTTTAGTTAAAAGACATAGAGCACATTAAAAAGTCAGAATTCTGACTTTTATTTTTTTATTAAGCGTTTTGGTGACTGTGGTACACTTTGAGTATCAATTTTAGTATAGCCTAAGAGATTAAGAATATCATCATTAGTATATGGTGATTCTATACTATCTAAAGCAAGATCAACTTGAACTAATAGTTCTTCACGGTCAATAGTTTGTTTTATTGTTTGTGATACGTGATTAGTATCTAACTGTTCTATATTACCAGCAATTTTTTTATTAGCTTTAGCATATTCGTAAAGGGCCATGCGCAATTGAATTCTAGTAATTGGATCCATAATGAAACCAGTTATATCAATATCAAATTCATCAGTAAAGTCATGGAAACAAGCATGTAAATCTTCAAATTCAAAAGCCGGTTTATCTTCCATACTTGCGAGCCCAAGGTATTTCCCCCATTCTGACATTTCTGGCATTGCACTTAAGCCACTGATAGTATCGGTTAGATTTACTAGAAAAGGAACTTTTCCTCTTGGGATTTTTGTAATATTAAGCGGCCACATATGGCTTTCAATACTGCTTTGAACTGTTTTAGTTGTAAAAGCCGGAAAGTATTTTGTGGCATTTTGCGAAGCTTCTTTAGCATGGGTAAATTCATGTTTTTTAAACAACTTATCATTTGCTCTTTCTTTATTAAACATCCACTTAAATGGGTAGAAATCATGAAGGATACCAGCGTAAGCAGCTTCAACTTGTTCTTTAGTACTAAGACCTTGCTTTTTTGCTTGTAAATAGTCAGAATAAGCATTATCTAAACAATGTTCATAAACTGATAAGTCCTCATGATGCTCGTAGGTGATTCTTTTTTTAAATTCTGGATGTTCTAAAATAGGTTTTATTATTTTTAAAAATTCTAGATCTTTTAAAGCACCTTGAATATTTTCGCTAACAGCTTTTTTCATAGTGTATACTCTCCTTTGATGATTGTTATCATATACTATTTCTATGTTTTTGTCAAATAAAAAAGGACTAATTATAGCCCAAAAAGGTTTTTATAGTTTCAAAGTCTAATTGTAATAGGACAATAATAATGGCGCCAACGGCTAAAAATGGACCAAAGGGTATTATATGTTCTGAGTTTTTCTTTAATAGGATTAATGATATTGGTAAGCCAATAAGTGATCCTAAGAAAATAGAAAAAATAGTCATGGGATAACCTAAAACTAGTCCAAAAATGAACATTAGTTTTATATCTCCCCCCCCCATTGATTCTTTTTTAAATAAAATATCACCAAATTTTTTTATAGCCCACATTGTGAAAAAAGCAAGAATAGCACTAACGAGACTTGATAAAAGATCATCAAATCCATTTACAAATAAAATTTCAAAGCCTAGGAGAATGCCGAAAGTTAATAAAACACTATCAGATATTATCATATAATTATAATCACTGACAACGATTATAACAAGCATTGAAATAAATGTTAATGGAATAATTAAGTCTGGCGTTAGGCCATATATAAGGTAAGCTAAAGTGAAGAAAATACCTGTTAGTAATTCAAAAATGGCGTAAAAAGGGGAAATTTTTGTTTGACAATGTTTACATTTCCCTTTTTGAAAAAGAAAAGATAATATTGGAATTAATTCACTAGCCCCTAATCGGATATTACAGTTAGGACAATGGCTTGGAGGGTTTACTATTGATTCCCCTCTTGGAAGTCTAAAGCCAACGACATTATAAAAGGAACCTAGGATTGTTCCTAGGATGAACATAACTATACCATAAAATATTTCCATGAGTTCCTCCTTATTGTTGAATAGCGCTATACATGTTGAACATTGGAACAACGATGGCCAGAACGATAACACCAACCATAACAGTTAGTAAAATAATCATCACTGGTTCGATAAAAGTTTTTATACGACTAACAGAATTTTTATGTAAATCTTGATAATAAGTTGACACTTTTGCCATCATTTCAGGTAATTGACCAGTCTTTTCACCAGTAACTATCATTTCATAAGCAGGGATTGGAAATGCCCATTGATCTTTAAACGCAGATGAAATCTTATCACCTTTAGCAATGTTAGTAATAGCATCGATAATCATCATTTTGTATATTTCGTTATTAGTAACTTTATTTAATATATCCATACTGTCAGTAATAAAGACATTGTGCGCTAGTAATGAAGAGAATGTTTTGGTAAACATTGTAACTTCGTTATATATAATTACGTTTCCAAAAACTGGAAGGTGCATACCTATCCATTGAACTGTTGCTCTAAATGATTTTACCTTTCTGAATAGGTACATGAAAATTAGTAAGAAAACAATAAATCCAAGACCGATCCAAATAGCATAGTCACCTAAGAAGCTGCTTAAATTAAGTACAAATTGAGTGATTCCTGGAATTTCTGCATTATCCATACTTTCATAAATTTCTACGAATTTAGGAACAACATAAAGCATAATGAATAACCCAACACCAATTGCAACGATAAAGATAATTATCGGATACATCATAGCACTAACCATAGCTTTTCTTGTAGCCTCGGCTTCACTATAATATGCTTCCATATCGTCTAAAGCTTCTGGCAATTCACCAGTCATTTCTGATGCTTTAACCATGTTTATTAATAATCTTGGGAAGGCGTCTCCTTGTTTACTTAAAGCTTCACTAAAGCTTTGCCCAGTTGAAAGGTCGTAAACAACGCCTCTTAGAATTTTTTGGTAACTAGGGTTTTTAAATTGTTTTATTAAGATTTTTACTGAATCTACTAATGGAATACCAGCTTTTAAATAAGTTGATAATTGCGCTAGCAAGAAAATTAAATCTTTTGTTTTGATCTTTGCGTGACTTGAACCATGAGATCCGTGAAATAGTTGAATCCATTTTGAGGTTTTAATACTATAAACAGTATTCCCTTCACTTAATAAGAAAGAGTGTACTTCGACTTTTGAGTATGCATCAAAGTATCCAGTAACTTCTTTGCCCTCTGGAGTTCTAACTTCATATTTATATGTGAGTTTGACTTTACTTTTTTTAGCATCATCACTATTAAAGTCAATTAGCAGTACTTCCCTGTTAATGTCTTTTTTGTTTTTGGCTTCTTTAACAAACGATAAATTATTCCATTTACGTTTAAAGAAATTACTAATGTTTCTTGGTAAGTTGATAATCGAATTTCCGAAATCTTCAAATTTATCACCAACGGTTTTGCGTTCACGTTTAATGTTTTCATTGATATAAACATTGTCATCATTATGCTTTTTACGTTTAGACTCTTTTTCTTTAGCTTCAGTAATTTTTTCTCTTAATGCATTTTCTTTTTCTTTTTGAATTGCTTGTTCGCGTTTGGCCTTTTCTATAAGCTCTTCACGATGTTTTTTAGCCATTATTTCGCGTTCTTTAGCTTTTTTCTCACGTTTTTCCTGATTACTGTTGCGAATGGTTCCAAAAATTATTTGGAAAGTTAATACAAAATGCGATAAAACACTTATAATTATTAATGGAAAGTTTTTAAAACCAAGTAATACGTATTTAAAAAATTTGCCAATCTGTTTTATGATAACTATTAGTCCTTGGAAGATGTATTTTATGAACAATCCAAGTAATTTGATTATACCAGCAAAAAATTTGTACACATAGATACAAGGTAAAAGTAAAGTCTTTAGCCCCATATAGACACCTTCCTATCATTTCTACTGTAAATAATTATAACATATTTTGACGATAAACAAAACATTTTTTTCGAAAAACATATAATATGTTAGAAAGGAGTGTGTATATGAATTATTTTAATCCATATTATATGATGACTCCTATGGTTTCAGCGGCTCGTCCAGGTTTATTCAGTGCTTTACGTGGTGCGACAAGCGGTGGACTTACTTTAAGTAATATTGTAAATGGAACCCAGAAAACTTTAGGAATTATTAATCAAGCAATTCCAATAGTGAAACAAGTTACTCCCATAATGAGAAATGCCAAAACAATGTTTAAAGTAATGAACGAATTCAAAAAGGTAGAGACTCCTTCTACACCAAAAACCGAAGAAAACGTAAGCAGTAGTACAAATGTGGGTGTAAGTGGGACTGTGGCAGAAAAAACAGAAACTATGGATGGTGGTCCAACATTTTTTGCCTAGTAAAAAAGAAAACTATATGATGTTTTCTTTTTTTGTTATATTATTTTTAACTTCCAAAAAATGGTTTTTGTTTTTCTAGCCTTTGTTTTATCCAATAACTCCGTAAAACTCAATTATGAGCTAAAAAGAATTTACAATTAACTTAGGTGATTTTGTTATGTTAATAAAGTTTAAAAGAATTAATGATGTGAGAATTAATAATGACTTAACAATTAAAGAAGTTGCTAAAATAATTGGTATTAGTTCAGATAACTATTTTGATTATGCCAATGGAAAATCGAATTTTTTTAGCAAAGCTTAATCGGTTGGTTAATCATTTTGAAATAAGTTTTTATTATATTACAGGATTTTCGGATGTCAAAAGTTGTTATCCAGGAAGTATTGACATTGATATTTTAAAAAAAAGATTAGAGATGATGCGTAAGGAAAATAAGATTTTGCAAGATGAAGCAGCTAGAGTTACTGGTGACAAACAAAGTACTTATTGAAATTATGAAAAGAAATATTCGACAATCCCATTATCTAAACTATATTTATTAGCTAAATTTTATAATGTTTCTATTGATTACTTACTAGGTAAAACCGAGAACAGAGAAATATTTCAAAAAAAGAAAGTTGTTATTTAACTTTCTTTTTAATTTTTTTAACTATTCGTTTATATTTAAATTTTTTAATCTTATTTTTTTCGTTCATTAATTTCACTTGATAATAATTAAGAAGTTTTCTCATGTATGAAATATTGTTTATGAGAAATGGGCTTACGATGTCATCACATTTTAGGCCTTTTCCATACTTATAATAAGTGATAACGTAGTAACGTTTTTCTTCAATAACTAACTCTTTTTCAATATGATACCCTTTTTTACGCATAGCTTTTCTAACTAAGTGAGCGTTATTGTTTGGACTTAAAATTAAATCATTTGTTATTTTATGTTTTAAAATATTAATGATTGTTTTAGCTCCCATGCCTGAAATTATAATTATTTCATTATTCAAATCAGGAAGTCCATCCAGAACTTTGGTTTTTACTTTGGCATTCGCTTTTTCAATATTCTTTTGTGCTCTATTTATTGCTTCTTTTGAAATATCAGTAGCTAGACAATTGCAATTTTTAACTATATTTAAGTAAATATCAACTAAAGCATGGTCGGCGCCAATATCAATGACTTTGCTGTTTTCTGGAATTAAATCACAAATAGCCTGCAGGCGTTTATTTATTTTCATTAGTCACCTAAATAGTCTTTTAATTTGCGACTGCGTGAAGGATGACGTAATTTTCTTAGTGCTTTAGCTTCTATTTGTCTGATACGTTCTCTGGTAACTCCAAATAGTTGACCAACTTCTTCTAAGGTTCTTGGTCTACCATCTTCTAAACCAAAGCGCAATCTAATAACTTTTTCTTCTCTTTCAGTTAAAGTTAGTAATACTTCGGAAATTTCATCTTTTAATAATTCATTAACGGCAAAGTCTTCAGGGCTCATATTGGTTTCATCAGGGATAAAATCACCTAAATGTGAATCATCTTCCTCCCCTATTGGTGTCTCTAAACTTACAGGTTCTTGACTTATTTTATAAATTTCACGTATTTTTTCTACGGTAGTTCCCATTTTTTTAGATAATTCTTCTTCGGTCGGTTCTCTATTTAATTCTAAGGTTAGCTGTCTTTCAACTCTAGCTAATTTATTAATAGTTTCAACCATATGAACGGGAACTCTGATGGTTCTAGCTTGGTCAGCGATTGCTCTAGTAATAGCTTGTCTAATCCACCAAGTGGCATAAGTTGAAAATTTATATCCCTTAGATACATCAAACTTTTCTACAGCCTTCATTAATCCGATGTTTCCTTCTTGAATAAGGTCTAAGAATAACATCCCACGGCC
The DNA here is from genome assembly GCA_959020415.1 of uncultured bacterium. Taxonomy (GTDB): domain Bacteria; phylum Bacillota_I; class Bacilli_A; order RF39; family UBA660; genus Coprosoma. The sequence goes on from CAUERX010000016.1 coordinate 6,380, forward strand.
AACGTATCTTTTGGCAATACTTACTACTAAGCGAAGGTTAGCTTCAGCAAGCGTTGCTTTGGCAATTTCATCGCCAGCAATAATACGATCTGCTAAATCGGCTTCTTCTTCATTGCTTAATAATTTTATTTGACCTATTTCTTTTAAATACATTCTAACAGGGTCATTGATTGTTAAATCTTTTGATAAAGTTTCAGTGTCGGCGATTTGTTCGTGTTCATCATCATTAGGATTTTCGGATACAACATGAATACCATTTTCGGTAAAAGCATTATATAAATCGTCTAAGGCGTCTGCATCTAACTCTAAGCCTTTTAATTTATCAGCTAATTCTTCGTATGTAATTTGTCCCTTTTTCTTTCCTATATTGATTAGTTCTTTTTTTCTTTCTTCAAATGTTTTTATTTCGTTAAACATTGCTACACTCCTTTTTTAAATCGATAATTTTTTGGGCAATTTCGGCTTTTTTTAATGGATCTATTTCGCTTTTCATTTGATTCTTCAAACGATTGGTTTCGATTTTAACATTATAATCCTTAATAGCCATAATATAGTCCTCTATTTCTTTTAAACTATAATTTTCATCAAGATTGGCATTTTGAACTTTAGCTATGGTGTTCAAGATGTCCCTATCACATTCGATATAATCGATTAGATCAGCTTGGTTAATAAAACCGTTTTCTTTGTGAAATAGGCTTATTTCTCGAGCTAACAAACGGTATTCCTCGGTTGGCATGTATGTAACCTTGTTGTTATACATCTTAATAACTTCGGAACTATGAAGCATATGAAATAATAAATTTCTTTCAGCTATTTCATATTTAGAAGTTTTCATTTTTTGAATTGTTTTAACAACTTTTGGTTTGGCAACCTTTCGGACTTCAAGTTTTTCTCTAATTAAATTTTCATCAATGTTGGTTTCTTCAGTTAATTTTTTAATGGTTATTTCTTTTAATATGTCGTCCTCAATTTTGCTAATTTCTTTAATAACCTCGGTAATATATTTAGCTTCATCAACACTGTTATTTAAATTTTTTCCCATTTTAAGAAATGAAAGTTTAAAATCCATAATACTAATTGGATTATCAATTCTAATTTCAAATTCCTTAACTCCATTTTTACGAATAAATTCGTCGGGATCCATATTGTTTTCGAGGCGAATAACTTTGGGTGTTACACCAATAGCAATTAGTTCATCGGCACAAGCCATAGTGGCTTTAGCTCCTGCTTCATCACCATCAAAGCATAGTATAACTTCTTTTCCAAGTTTTTTTATTAATAAAGCTTGATTCTTGGTAACGGCAGTTCCCATAGTAGCAACGATATTTTTGATACCAACAGTATGGGCTCTAATAACATCCATAAATCCTTCCATAACAAGGATTTGGTTTTTTTGTCTAGCACTTTCTTTAGCGCGGTGGTAGTTATATAAAAGCTCCCCTTTTTTGAATATTTCTGTTTCTCTAGTATTGAAATATTTAGAATTATCTTCACGATTATAGATACGTCCACTATACGCAACTGCTTGTCCATTTAAATCATATAGTGGAAACATAATGCGCTCGTAGAATAGATCTAAATAACCATATTCGTTTTTATTTACGAGACCACTTTTCATAATATCTTTTTCATTAAATTTCTTTAATAGGATTTTAGAAAGTGCATCTTTGCCTTTAAGGGCTAGTCCAATTTGAAATTCTTTAATTATTTCTTCAGTAATACCACGATTGTGAAGATATTCTTTAGCATCTTTACCAGCGGCAGTATTTATATTATTTATATAAAATTTTAAACTTAAATCATAAATGTCGTGCAATGCTGTATGATTTTGAACTTTTGGAGCTTGTCTAATATTAACGGCAATTCCTGCAATATTGGCTACTTTTTGAACAGCTTCGCTAAATGGAATATTTTCATAGTCCATTATGAATTTGAAAACAGTACCAGTTGCTCCACATGAGAAACATTTATAAATTTTTTTATCACGGTTAACGCTCATGCTTGGATTGTTATCATCATGAAATGGACAAACGCCAAAAAAGTTTTTACCTTTTGGTGTTAGCGCAACATAGTTTGATATGACATTAACGATATCAACACTGTCACGAATTTCATTGATTTTTTCTTGACTTAAAAAACTCATGGACATCTACTCCCTATATATAATATACGACATTTACCTAGCGATTTCCTTTTTTTTAAACAAAAAAATTATATTTTTTGACAATTTTCATATAATAATTAGTAAAAAAGAGGTGTTTTTGTGTCATTGAAACGTTTAAAAGTGATTGATGTGTTTATAATTTTTGCTTTCTGTTTTCTAACTCATTTTATTTATTCCTGGTTTCCTAATACTCTATTTAGTATTTTCTTTCCAGTAAATGAAAGTATATGGGAACATATGAAAATGCTTTTTTCAGCAATTATTATATTTAGTGTGGTTGATTTTATACTCCTTAAAGTATTTGAAATAGAATATCGAAACTTTATTACAAGTATATTTTTATCGGCGGTTTTAAGTATTATCATTTTTCTAGCTATTTATTTGCCCCTTTATTATTTTATAGGAGAAAATATGGTTTTAAATTTAACTGTTCTTTTTGTTTCTATAGTGTTTAGCCAAGCGGTAAGTTATTTTGTTTTAGAAAGTAAGGACTATGGTTTACTTAATTATGTCAGTTTAATTGGCATTATATTTAGTTATATTATTTTTGGTATCTTAACTTACTATCCACCTACAGAAGATTTGTTTTACGATCCTATGGATGAAAAATATGGAATAAATACTTATAATGTTTAAACAAGCAAAAAGCCCTTAATAAGGGCTTTATCTATATAAAACGCTAAATGCATTAGCGGGCAGTAGTATAGATGATTCTATCTTTTAATATGAGTTTGATAGAACCATCTATTTGGGTAATTAGAGTGTTACTTTTTTCTAATCTTTTAAGTGTTTCTTTGTGGGGGTGACCATACAAATTATTTTTACCCGCGGATATTAAACTGATCTTAGGCCTGACAGTATTAATAAATTCGGGAGATGTGCTGCTCTTTGACCCGTGGTGTCCTACTTTTAATATATCCACGATAGGCAGTTTATATGTATTTAAAATATAACTTTCTCTTGTCTCTGATGCGTCTCCCATTAATAATATATTCTGGCTATTAATTTTTGTATATATAATTAAACTATCATCGTTTTCATTAGATGATTTTGTCCCAGATAAAAATTCCAATGTATATTCCTTTATTTTTAAGGATTTTTCAGCGATTTTTTGATATGGTATATCTTTTTCTTGAGCTTTTTTCATAATGTTTTTTTCCAATTTATTATCATTAGATTTATTAAAAATAATATTTTTCACCTTGAAATTATCAATTAATGATGGTGTCAGCCCAGAATGATCAAAATCGCCGTGGGTTAAAATTAAATAATCTATTTGTTTAATACCTTCCGATTTTAGGTATGGAATGGTTTTATTTTTAACAATATCGTAAACTTTATTTTTAAAATTTAACTCACCACCTGTATCAATAAGGATCGTTCCTTGATTATGCGGAAAATTTAAAAGAATACTGTCACCTTGACCGACATCAATCATTGTCATAAATGGATTATTACTTAAATAGTTAATATTTGTGTGAAAGAAAATTAAAATGATTAAAATAATGATTCCATGCTTTTTATTTTTTATTAAACTATACAAAACATATGTGATTATTAAATAATAAAAAATTATACCATAAATATTTATATGCTTTAAGATAATTTGAAAGGCAGTTATTTGACTAAAAACTAATGATAAATTTTCCATGGTTTCTATTAAAAAATATAAAATATTGTCAAGTGGCTTTATAAATAGTGTTATTAGTGAAAACGGATATACAACTAAAGAAACAAGTGGAACAAAAAATATGTTTATGAAAGGTGATAATAAATTTACTTCGAAAAAATTATTTATAGTAATTGGAAGACTAGCTAAAAAAGAGATAAATGAAACTATAAAGATTTTACTAAAATAATTTTTGAATTTTTTTATAATTTCTTTAAATAGTATTAGATAAAAAGAAATTATAAAGGAAAATAAAAAACCGATATTATAAATTATGTACGGGTTATAAAAAAGATAGATGGTGATTATCAGGATAAGTAAAAAAATAGTTTTAATTCTTAAATTAAAAGTTTTTTTGACTGTAAGAACTATAAATAAAGCGGTAGCTCTTATAACTGATGGTGTAAAATTAGTTAGAAAGGCATAAAAAAGTAAAACAAAAATTACAATAAGATAATTGAACTTTTTATATTTTGAAAGGCGATTTAAAATAAAAAGAATAATACTGGATAATAGGGTAATATGCATGCCAGAGATGGCTAATAAATGACTAATTCCATTGATTTGATAGCTATTGATAATTTCTTCATCTATATCTTTATTATTTCCTAAAATAAAAGCGTTTAAATAATCTTTACTTTTATATGTATTTATATAATTAATAAGATTATTTTTTATCTTATATATTTTTGATGGTTCCTTAATAACCTTTATTGTTTTGGCAGTCATAGTATAATTTATTTTATTACTTAGAAGATAGTTTTGATAATTAAAAAGATTAAATATGGTGTTAGGCATTGGTTCTTTTAATTCTCCACTAATGCTGACTTTTTGGCCTAAGGTACAATTAAAATCATTGTAATAATTAACAATGATTTTTTCTTTAGCTTTTATAGTAATCTTATAACTGGTATCGTTTTTTTGGCATTTCGTAATAATTCCGATGATTTGTTTTGTATTTGAATTGTATACGCTTGTTGGATGATGGTCTAATTTGTAAATCGTAAAACTACAGCTGACAATAAAGGCTATTAATATTAGAATATTAAGTGGTAATATTGTTTTTAATTTTTTCAAATAATGCTTCTCCTATACCAGGGACATTTTTTATTTCTTCTATGGTTTTAAATTGGCCATTTTTATCGCGGTGTTCTATTATAGCTTTGGCTTTAGATTCACCAATACCACTTAGTGATTGTAATTCCTCGGCTGTAGCTTTATTTATTGATATTTTATTATTGGTGGCTTCGGTTTTATTCGAAGCTTGTTTCTTTTCTTCGGTTAAAGGTTTTAACTGATTAGTAATACAAGCATCATTTATATCAGGGCATTCACATTTTTCTTCTTTGCCTTTTTTTAGATTTTTTACTTCTGCTTTAGAGTATATAAATACGACCATTTCGTCATCTAATTTTTTACTTAAATTTATAATTGAAGTGTCGGCATTTTTGGTTAAACCACCGGCTTTATTTATAAGGTCATCTACTCTATCGTTTTTGTTTAGTTCATATATTCCGGGTGCATTGACTTCACCTTTGAGATCTACTTTAATTTTTGATGGTGTTTCTTCTTTCTTTGGTGTTTCTAAAACTTCTTCATTTGATTCTTTACTTTCAAACTCAATTAAAGTTAAGGTATAAATATTTAAGGCGAGTAATCCCAAAATAATAATAACGGCAATAATCATATTACGATGCTCCAACAATTTATCTTTTAATTCCATGTTCCTCCTTTTTACCCCCTATTATTATCATACCGTTTTAGACTGTTATTTCCTTTTTGGACATGAAAAAAGATTAACTTTAAGGTTAATCTTATGTAGCTACTTTTATTTTTTGGTTTTTTGTTTCAACATTAACTCTTTGAACAAGCGCTAATGAAACAATTAATGATATTGCAAAACTTCCACCATAACTAAAGAATGGTAATGGTACTCCAGTAAGGGGAATTATACCAAATAACCCACCCATGTTAATGAAAATATGAGCGAATATATATGCGGCGACACCCAAACATATATATCTTCCTCGTAAGGTTGAAGCTTTTGAAGCGATCATAGTTATACGCCATAGGATTAAAGCATAACCTAAGAAGATAAATACGCTACCGATAACGCCATATTCTTCAGCAATAATGGCAAAGGCTGAGTCAGTATGTGGTTCTGGAATATATGAGTATTTTTGTTTACTTTTTCCTATGCCAAGTCCCATAAGACCACCATCGTTAATAGCAATATAACTATTACAGACTTGATAACCACCTGTTTCGTATTGACCACAAGGGTCTAACCATGAAGAAAATCTTGATAAACGCGCTTCGTTTAAAACACCACCTTGTGTACTACTATATATTCCAAGGGCGGCGACACCGAGCAACAGTAAGAGTCCACCATATTTCAGCTTTTCTATTTTGAGAATTGGACTAGCAATTAGTAAAATCCCAACTATGAAAAGAATAATTAATAAAGTACCAAAGTCTTTTTGGAGAAAAACGATAGCTGGAATGGCAATCGCTATTAGCAATATTTTCCCGATCATTTCATAATGTGGAATATTTTTTGTACGAAGTTTACGATAATACTTTTCAAATAAAATAGCTAGAAAAGCGATGATTACGGGTTTAGAAAGTTCGCTTGGCTGGATTTTGACAAATTTAAGGTCTATCCAGTTATTACTACCGGCGACGGCTTCTGATTTCCAAGCAATAATATTTAGAATAATTAATAGTATAAACATTAAGGGAACTAAAGTTTTGTATTTTTTTGTGTCAACTTTTAAAATTATTAAAGCTCCTACAACGCCAACAATAATGAACATCAGCTGTTTAAAAAAATAATAATATATTGAAACGTCATAATTAACTACGGCTGCACGGCTTGAAGCAGTAACTATGGTCAATAATCCAAAGACAAAACCCACTATGGTGGTTATCAATAGCGGCTTATCTAAATCTTTAAAAATTTTCCTAAATGACTGATTCATTTTTTAGCTCCTATCATATAATATGATAGCACAATATTTGTAGTTTTTGAATGAAAAAAATATAAAAAACAAAAATTAGGTGTTTTTAATAGTCGTTATGTGTTAAGAGACGTACACTATACTAGAATAGATAGGAGGTTGTTATATGTATTACTATGGTGGTTATCAAGGTTATGGATGCGGTAACCAATGCGGTGGCGGCTGCCAAGGCGGCGGTGGTTACGGCGCAGGCTATGGAGCAGCTATTATCTTAGTTCTATTCATTTTGTTAGTAATCATTATCGGTGCTCGTGCATTCGGTAACGGCAACTATTAGGAAGTTAAGAGGTTTCTAACTTCTTTTTAAAGGAAAAAAGCACTATAACTTAGTGCTTTTTTGTAATTTTATTATTTTTTTATTAATTTATGACCTTGTGGTTTATAAAATTCTAACTCTTTTTGCTCTTTATCATGGACAATACAAAAGTATTCTTCTAAAATTTCTTGTTCTGTCATTCCGGAAGCTAAGCCATAATTAGCTATAGAATCAATGACATAAGTTGAAGTAGAACTTTTAATGCAAAAGTCAATAAGCGCTCCTGAGGTTGACGAAATACCAAAAATAGTTATTGGATAATCTTCACCTTCATTCGCTATAGCTAAAGGAATCTCATAATCTGTAAGTACACATTCTAGCGCAAATGGATCATAATTATATATCATTTTTAATGATTCACTCATAAAATTACTATTATATCCAGTCTCTTCGTTTGTTTGAGCGACTTTTTCAAAGACTATTTCTAAGTCTTCTACTTGAGCTTTTCCTTCTGTTTTTGGACAAAAATCATTTAAATTAAGATTTTTTAATGCCATAATTTCCCTCCTCTTAGTAGTTTATTATACTATAGAAGAAAAAATAAGTAAATTATTTTATTTCAATAGTCGTATCATCTATAAAACGATAATTCGTTTTATACTTAAGCTCTCTGACTAATCTAAATAAAGCTTCATCTTTGGCTTTACACTCAAGCATAATGTCGATATCATGTTGCTGTTTTGTTAATATTTCAAGAAAATCAATGAAATCATTTGCATTTATATAAGTACTATGACTGCGAAATTCTCTTTTATTCTTCGGTGATGAAAAATGCATTTTAGGTTTTAATTTCTGCTTTTCCCAGGTTTTTATAATTCTCGAAAGATAATCATTTATATTTTCTCCTTCGTTATTACATTTATAATGGTGATAGTCTAGTACCATCGGAATTTTTAAAGTTTCGCATATGTATAAAACGTCTTTTATGTTAAAAATTTTATCATCATTTTCTAAAATAATAAGGTTCTGAATTTTTTTATCTAATTTTTTAAAAGTATTAATAAATTTTTTAATAGCTTTTTCTTTATCACCAAAAGCTCCGCCAACATGAAGCACTGTTTTTCCATCGATTTTCATTGCTTCAAACATTTTTTGGTGAAATTCTAACATCTCTATACTTTTTTTAATTACATCTCTTTTAGTGCTGTTTAAAACGCAAAATTGATCGGGGTGTGTATCGACTCTAAGATCGTATAATTTAGTTAACTTGCCTAATTGTTCCCACTCTTTTTTATAAGGCTCTATGTAGTCAAAAACAACATCATTATGAGTTGCTAAAGGAATAATATTGTGACTGATGCGATAAAAGTGAATCTCATTTCTATAATTATACCAAAATATTTCTTTTAAATTTTTGAAGTTTTCGGTTATTAACTGATCTAATTTTATGTTTCCTATTTCTTCGTTTAATTTATGATAATTTGTATAAGTTATTGTTTTTGAGGCAGTAATATCTAATGTTAATGATATTGCGACATATCCTAATCTTATTTTCATATAAATCACCTTTTATATTATGGTTATAATCTTTAATTATATGTTATTTGACATTTATTTTTGCTCATTATATAATACAAATGCTTTTTATAGGTGAAAAACTATGTAAATAAAAGCAATTTAATTAATTAATCGCCTTAAAATATGATAAAATATTATATATGGAAGTGATAAAAATGTTTAAAGAATTAAAAATATTAGACGAAAAGAATAAAACACTTCGCCAAGTTAGTAAAGAGGTTCAATTACCCTTATCAAAAAAAGATAAAGAAACAATTGAACATATTATAAAACAACTTACTTATAGTCAAATTGAAGAGTATGCGGAAAAGTATGATTTACGTCCGGGAATGGGACTTGCGTTTCCACAACTTGGCCAATTAAAAAGAATTATTGTTATTGTCTATGAATATGAGGAAGGTAAATTTAAAAATTACGTCTTTGTTAATCCAAAAATTATTAGCCATTCTGAAGAGATGGTAGCACTTGAAACTGGTGAAGGATGTTTGAGTGTTAATCGTGATGTTGATGGGCATGTTCCAAGATTTGCCCGAGTCACCATCAGCGGTTATGATCCTGATGGTAATAAAGTTTCAGTTAGAGCTCGTGAGGAATTAGCTGTTGCCTTCCAGCACGAGATTGACCATTTAAACGGAATATTATTTTTCGATAAGATAAATAAGAAAAAACCATTTTTTAATGAAAACGAAATTAGGTTAATCTAGGAGGCATTATGAAAACTAAATATAAATATTTAATCTTAATCGCAGTGACAATTATCGCATCAATTTTCATCTATAACTATATCGAGGAAAATACAATGGTAGATTTTAAAACTGATCTTTTAGGAGAACAAAAAGAAATCGAAACTGCACTGTTAACTGATACTAACTACTCTATTAACGATCCAAAAGTGGTTTTAAATCCTTATGAAATTTCACCACTTACGGCTCTTGTTATTTTTAAAACTAATGATTTAGCGTCCGTTACTGTAACGGTTAAAGGTAAAGATGGTGATGAGGATATCGTTAATACTTTTGTACCAAGCAAAGAACACTTTATATCGATTTACGGACTTTATCCTGACTATGAAAATACAGTTATAATTACGACTAGCGGTGAAGAAAAAGAGCTTAAAATTAAAACTGGCAAAGTAAAAATTGAACTAGAAAATGCAACAGTTAATAATGAAAACTCAGATGAATTTTTGTTTACGACTTCAAAAGATGTAAATGGTTATCCTGTTGCCTATGATAAAAAAGGAAATATTAGATGGTATTTAACAGAATCTTGTGGTTGGGATTTTACAAGACTTAGTAATGGATATGTTTTATTAGGAAGTCCCGATTTAATGAAAGAACCTTATTACTCATCTGGGCTTGTAGAAATGGATTTACTTGGGAAGGTATATTATGAATATAATCTTCCAGGGGGATATCATCATGATGTATTTGAAATGACTAATGGAAATCTTTTAGTTCTTTCCAATAATTTTGAGGGTGGAACAAAAGAAGACTATATTGTTGAATTAAATCGGAATACAGGAGAAGTTGTTAAAAAATTTGATTTATATGATTTAATGCCTAATGATGATGGGGAAAATTGGATATCTTTAAATTCTGTGGCATATAATGCAGCGACTAATTCAATTTTAGCGGTTGGCGTAAATAAAGATATGATTGTTAATATCGATTACACATCGGGTGAATTAAATAGGTTAATTGCTGATAAAAAGAAGGTTCCAAAGGAATATCAAAAATATTTGTTGCAAAATGATGGCGAGTTTGAATCCCCTATTAAACCACAGGCTGTAACTTTAACTAAAAATGGAAATTTTGCTTATATAAATAACAAAGATGGCGAAAATCATTTGATTGAATATACGGTAAATACAAGTGAAAGACGCTTTAAAGAGGTGAAAAATATCAATCTTGGTAAAGCTAGTGCGGATGCCAACATTGAATATTCTGATGGTAAATTTATTATTACTCAGGACAAAGAAATTAAAGTTGTTGAAGATGAAGATGTTACTTCATTATTAACAACTGATCATGAACTTTACAGCGCTAAATCTACCAAAATGTATGCTGGTGATATGTTTATGAAGGTAGCTGGTATTAGGCTTGGTAGTACTGGTATCACACCAACAACCAATGATCATATTGTAATGTTCCATAAAAAGGATCCATCAATATATGAGCAGTATGATTTGCACTTATCTAGTGATTCAAAACATTTTATTGTTGAAGGAACGTTTAAAAAATCTGACCAAATTCAAATTATATTGGATAATGTTTTAAGTAAAAAAACTTACGATGTTGATACAACTGAAGGAATAGAAACAAAAAGTGGGAAAATGAAAACTTCAACATATATTAGTAAGCAGGGAGTTTATGGTAAATATTATATTTATTTAAGAATTAATGGTACTATCTATAAATTATCTAAATATTCAATGTTTAGTTAAAAAAACACTCGGAAATAATCCGGGTGTTTTTAAATATTATATTTTCTAATAAATTCTTCATAATTCATTTGTTTATCTAGATACCCACCTTCGCTATCAAAATAAATCAAACGATTAGAAATTGATTCTATTAATTCAGTGTCATAACTTGAAAAAATAACTGGTCCATCAAACTTACTTAAAGCGTTATTTAGTGAAGTTATTGATTCGATATCTAAATGATTTGTTGGCTCATCTAATAATAGAACATTGCCTTTATTCATCATCATTTTTGAAAACATCAGTCTAACTTTTTCGCCACCAGAAAGGACGTTTGTTGGTTTTAAAGCTTCTTCACCGGAAAATAGCATACGGCCTAGGAAACTTCTAACAAAACTATCGTCTTTATTTTCTGAATATTTACGAAGGAAATCTACTAAAGTTTCATTACCTTTAAAATATTCATCATGATTTTTTGGAAAATAAGAGAAAATAACGGTTGTCCCAATTTTTATTTCACCACTATCGGGAACTAATTCGCCAGTTAAAACTTTAAATAATGCGGTTTTAGCTATTTCATTTTCTCCGATTAAAGCTATTTTGTCTTCAGTTCTTAAGGTAAATGAAAAGTCTTTAAGAATTTGTTTGCCTTCGATTGTAACGTTTATTTTTCTTAAATATACAACTTCTTTTCCTAATCTTTTTTCATATTCGAAATTAATATATGGGTATTTTCTAGAAGACGGTTTTAATTCTTCTAATTCGATTTTTTCAAGAAGCTTTTTTCTTGAAGTTGCTTGTTTTGATTTTGAAGCGTTTGCCGAGAATCTTGCTATAAATGATTGAAGTTCTTTTATTTTTTCTTCTTTTTTCTTATTGCTGTCTTTGATTTGCTTTTGCATCAACTCATTTGATTGGTACCAAAAATCATAGTTACCAACACTCATTTTAATACGTTCCCTATCAATGTCTACCATATGGGTACAAACAGTATTTAGAAAATGACGGTCATGAGAAACTAGAATGACAGTCCCTTTAAAGTTAATTAAAAAGTCTTCAAGCCAAAGTTTACTTTTAATATCTAATCCGTTTGTTGGTTCGTCTAAAAGCAAAATATCAGGGTTACCAAATAAAGCTGATGCTAATAAAACTTTAACTTTGTCTTTTTCTTTAAGGTTAGCCATTTGTTCATCATAAAAACTATTATCAATGCCTAAGCCTGATAAAAGAATTGCAGCTTCGCTTTCGGCTTCCCAGCCATTCAAAGCTTCAAATTCGGCCTCTAGTTTACCCACTTTAATACCATCTTCATCAGTAAAGTCTGGTTTCATATACAAAGCTTCTTTTTCTTTCATAATGCTATAAAGTTTTTCATTTCCCATAACAACCGTATCTAAAACGCTATATTCATCACAGGCATTATGGTTTTGTTTTAATACTGATAGTCTATCATGCTTATCTTTAACTATTTCGCCTTTGGTGGTTTCTACATCGCCGGTTAATAGTTTTAAAAAGGTACTTTTACCAGCACCGTTGGCACCAATAACACCATAGCAATTATCTTCATTAAATTCTAAGTTAACATCCTCAAATAATACTCTACTACCAAATCGTAGAGTTACGTTTTTTACTTGTAACATATTTATCACCTATCCGATTATATCATATTATCCTTATTTAGGCAAAGAAAAAAGAGGCTTATCTTTTACCTCTTAAAATTGTTGTTCATTTTTACTTGTTTTAATTATTATAGGATAATAATTTATTTATTTTTCAATTTCTTCCAATTTGACACTCACTAATTTACTAACTCCTGACTCTTGCATAGTTATTCCATATAACACGTCAGCATATTCCATTGTTTTCTTTTTGTGGGTTATAATAATAAATTGTGACTTGTTTTTTAAAGTTGTAACGTATTTACCAAAGGTATCGACGTTAACTTCGTCTAAAGCTGCTTCAACTTCGTCTAAAATACAAAATGGCGCTGGTCTAGACTTGATAATAGCAAATAATAAACTAATAGCTGTTAAAGTCTTTTCGCCTCCTGATAATAGGGAAATACTACTTAGTTTCTTTCCGGGCGGACTAGCAACAATTTCAACTCCAGTTTCTAGTAAATCATTTGGATCCGTTAGTTTTAAAGTGGCAGTTCCACCTTTGAATAATTCTTTAAAAGTTTCTTCGAAATTTTCGTTAATAACCTTAAAGGAATTATTAAATTCTTTGATCATCACTTTATCCATTTCGTCAATGATTTGTAATAAAGTATTCTCGGCTTCAGTTAAATCATTTATTTGACTTAACAAAAATTCATATCTAGTACTAACGCGTTCATATTCTTCTGGGGCAGCTAAATTGACAATTCCAATTTCTTTTAGCTTGCGTTTTAAACTATTAACTTTTGTCTTAGCCAGATTATAATCGAGATCTAATTTGTAATTATCTTTGGCTTTTTCATAAGTCATACTATAAGTTTCGCTTAAAGTATTTAATAAATTGTCTAATTTAACGTCCATACGATTAACACTAATTTCTAAATCTTTTAATTCATTTGTTTTAATACTATAAATACTATTTTCTTTTTTTACAGAAAGTTCATATTCTTCCAGTGACTCATTAAGATTTTGCTTTTCTTTATTTAATATATCAAGTTCTTTGGCTTTTTCTTCTTTTTGTTTCACGGTATTATAGTACTTATCAATAATTTCTTCTTCTTCTTTAGAAAGAGCTCCACCTAAAATATTGTTAGTTCCATTAATGTCAAGGTTGTTTTTTTCTAAATTATCTTTCAAAGTTTTTATGGCTTGATTTTTGCTATTAATTTGCTCTTGCTTAAGAAGTTTATCTTTGCTTAAAAGATATGCTTTATCTTCTAGCGATTTTAATTCATAATCTATTTCATTAATTTTGTTTTCAGAATCCTCAATTTTTTTAATTAAATTAGAAATATCTTTTAAAGTATTTTCTAATTCGTATTTATCACTGATAACATTACGGGTTTTATTTTGTTTTCCTCCGGTCATTGAACCCCCAACATGAATGATTTCGCCAGTTAGAGTCACAATGCGATATCTAGAATTTATTAATTTACTTAATTTTGTAGCATCATCGATATTTTCTGTTACTAAGACATTACCAAGTTGATTTAATATGATATTATTATATTTATCTTCGTTTTTGACTAAATCACTAGCGACACAAACGAAGTATGGTTCATGATTAATGGTGTTCATAGTTTCGTTATCAATGTATTTTCCTTTTATAATATTTAACGGAAAGAAAGTTGCACGGCCAATAGTTTTTAAGTAGTTAATGGCTTCTTTAGCACATCTTTCATCATCAACCACTATATTATTAGCGCTATAACCTAAGGCGGTTGTGATGGCTAAGGAATATTTTTCATCTATTTCAATAAGATTGCCAATAATATTATGAATCCCACGCAATTTAGGATTATTTAAAACACTTTTAACGGCAGTTGGTAAACCACTACCATTTTCAATACTATTTTTTAATAAATCGGCTTTTATTTCTAAATTATGTTTTTGTCTAACATTGGTAGTTAAAGCGGTTTCAGCTTGATTCTTTTTAGATTTTAATTCAGCTAATTGATTATTTATGCTTTTTATTTTATCATCTAAATTAGTTATTTCGTGGTTGATATTTATTATATCGGTTTCAAGGCTATTTATTTCATTTTCTAATTTTAAGCCTTTTTCTTTTAATTCTAAAATTGTATTATGTAATCTAGCGTCGTCTACTTCGTAATTTTTACGTTCTGTTATAATAGCTTTTTGGCTATTCAATCTTTCGGCTAACGTTGTTAATTCTAATATTTGGCTTTGTACATCTTTAATTTTATTATCAATTTTAGCGATTTGATTTTTAAATAAAGCGGTTTTTGCTTCAGAAGCAGTACTTGAAGATGATAATTTTATTATTTCATCATTTAAAGCGTCGATTTTTGTTTTGCTTTCTTGATATTGATAATTTATGTTGGTGATGTCTTCAGTAATTAAAGCTATCTCAACATTTTCTAATTCGTCTTTTGTTTTAGTATATTCTAAAGCTTTTTCTTTAGCTTCTTTTAATGGTTCGATCTGTGGTTCTAACTCTTTTATTATATCATTTATGCGATTTAAGTTATTATGAGTTTTATCTAATTTACGAATGGCTTCTTCCTTGCGTCTTTTATATTTCAAAACACCGGCTGCCTCTTCAAAAATCACTCTTCTTTCTGTTGGTTTACTACTAATTATTGATTCGATTTTACCTTGAGATATAATGTTAAAGCTTTCTTTGGCAATGCCGCTATCTAATAATAAGTTTGTAATATCTTTTAATCTAACTCTTTCATTATTTAAAAAGTATTCGTTAGTTCCATCTTTATATACTCTTCTTTTTATAGCAACTTCATCATATTCTAAAGGAAGATATTTATCAGTATTATCAAATATTAAACTAACGGAGGCAACATTCATAGGATTTCGGCTTTTACTACCAGAAAAAATGACGTCTGTCATATTGCCGTCACCACGAAGTGATTTTACTGATTGTTCACCTAACACCCATCTAACAGCATCGACAATATTGCTCTTACCTGAACCATTTGGTCCAACAATCCCTGTTATACCATTAGTTAATTCAATATCAGTTTTATCAGCAAAGGATTTAAAACCTTGTGCTTTTATTTCTTTTAAGTACATACTATCACCTTACATTTCTTTAATTATAACAAAAATACATAGAAAAAACAATCGGTTATAAATAGTGATTGCTTTTTCATTTAATAGGTTTAATTTACTAAGATTAATGTTAGGAAATCAGCAATAGAAGTGCCTGTATCTTTCCACCAAAATCCCATGTCTTTTAAACGGTTGTTTTTTGTATTTCTATTATCAATTATTAAAACGGCAGAATCTTTTTCTTCATTTAATTGAATATTTGTCGTATATCTTTGATACCTATTTTTTAAATCTTCTAGTTCTTCTTTAGTTCCATATATAAGCAAGTCTCCTTTATTTATATATACACTATCTCTGACAAAGGTTTTTAAAAAAGGTTTTACTGTTTGGTAATTACAAATTACATTATCAATACGTTTCTTTTTAAATATTTTGCGAATTTTTTTTATATTTATGGTACGCCCTTTTTCTTTTAATTTCATCTTTTTCTTATTAAAATTTGAAGAGGTTTCTTCTAGTAAATAGCAAGTTTCAATACTGTTATTATTCCGAATAGCTTTTTTTATTTTTTCACTTTTGATGCCAATACCTACTAGACTTCCTTGCATCGATTTTATTTTGGTTAATAAAAATTTTTCCATCTTACTCCTCCTTTAATAGTTCATTTATCGCATAATTTGCACATAATAGTCCAGCAACTGCTGGGACAAAGGCATTTGAACCTACTTTATCAATAATTATTGGTTTTTCAGTTGAAGAAACTACTGGAACTTTTCCATTTATTTTTTCTTCTTTTAAAAATTTTCGAATTTCTCTTGCTATTGGATCATAACTAGTTTTACGGACATCGATAATTTCTAATTTGCTGGCGTCCATTTTATTACCAGTTCCACAAGCAGAAATGAATTTTATTTTATTTTTAAGACAATTTTTTATAATTGCTTTTTTAGTAAGTAAAGTATCTTCAGCATCAATTAAGAAATCTATTTTGTTTTTAAAAATAATATCGATGTTGTCTTTAGTGATAAAGTCTTTTATTTTTATAATTTTGCATTCTTTATTTATTTCGTTTTTACGATTTTCGGCTTCATCCACTTTATAATTACCAATGTTGGTATTTAAGGCTAGGAGCTGACGATTTAAGTTAGTAAGGTCGACTTTATCATTATCAACGACAATTATTTGGCCAATACCGCTACGAACTAAGGCCTCAAAAGCATAGCTGCCAACACCACCTAAACCAATTAACAGTACGGTTTTGGATTTTAATATATTGATTTTTTCACCAATTAATAATTCTAACCTATCAAACATCTAATTCACCTAGTCAACATTATACACTAAATCAATGAAAAAAAGAAGTTTCCTTCTTTTTTTTTCGCGGTTTTATTATATACTTCATTCTTAGGTTTGCTTATTTCTATGCTATTTTATATGGTTTTTCTTGTGTTCCCTCTCCTGTTAATGTGATGTCAGATTTCAGATAGAGAACTGGCCACACTGTAAAGTCAAATTGGCGTGCGGAATTATGGTTGATTGCTCCAACTGAACGCACATACAACGCTTTGGTTGATATATCGGCGTCTGGAGAAATTGTCCATGGGAAATTTTTATTATACAAGTAGTTTGTTGTTTTACATATTGAAGCATTAATATTATTTAAACTAAAATTACCACATTGTTCTATATTAGTATTTGCCCTTAAGTAATCACTTACACTCATTAATCCTATATTTCCTGTCCATACAGTTCCATTCTCACTTGCTATTTGTCCGGCTAAATCTGTATTACCATATGTTACAGCCACAATACCGTATGCATGGCTTTGTATTTGAGACTGTGCATCTGCTGATAAACTATTATAGTAATCATTATTTAAGTATGTATTTAATGTGGCTGGTCGTACCCAATTGTTTGATTCAGAAGAATCCCACTGCTTCTTTCCAATATTTGCATTTCTTATTATCTTTAATACCCTATCATTTTCAACAGCGATCATTCGCCACTCTTCATTATTGAATGAGATATAGTATTCTGTATACCTATACAAAGTTCCAGAAAACAACCATTTTATCCGAAAAACAACATTTAATGAATTATATTAATATAAAATTCGTATTCACTTCTATAATTATTCGTATTTTTTTAGCTGAATTATCATATTTTTTTATCAAAAAAAGCTTGGATACAATACCAAGCCACAAATTTACTAATTAACACTAAATAATATTAAATAAAATTACCTAAATATATTGTGCAACCATATCATCAAGTAAAATATCTATTAAATATATTTCATTATTATTTTTTTGAATAACATCATCTGCATATTCATTTAATACATCTACACAATCTATAATTATTTTCCCTTTATCAAAATAATTTTTTGTTGTAACATCTATTTCTGCATGCCCCAATTCTTCTGAAACAGCTTTTAAATTAATATTATTTGTTAATAATAATGTTGTATATACATGTCTTAATCCGTGAAATGTTATTTTTGGTAAATTGTTATTTTCCAATAAACTATCAAAATATTTATAATGAAAACTTGCACCTCTTGCACTTCCATCTGCAGAAAAACAAATATAATCATTATCAACAAAATTTTTGTTTTTAATCTTTCTTTCTGTTTTTATTTCTTCATATTTCTTCTTTTGTTCTAAAATTGCTTCAAAAACTATATCAGGAATATACTGTATTCTATCACTTTTTCGAGATTTTAATTTTATTTCTTGCTTTGTTTTGTATTTTCCGTTTAAATGATTTGTCTCTTCATTCATTTTATTTATATCAGTTCCAATTTGTCTTTGTATGTGTATTGTTCTCTTTATAAAATTAATATCAGAAAATTTCAATCCTCTTATTTCACTTTTTCTCATTCCCATTAAAACAGCAAATAAAACATATAAATATATTGGAGTGTTTGTGCTTTTATTAATTAATAATTGAACTTGAGATATTGAAAATGTCTCTTTAATTTTATTTTTTTTATTATGTTCAATTTCATTTAATATATCTTTTGGCACATTAATACCTTCAGCAACATTTAAAGATACTAAATTATTGTTTTTTGCATATTTCAACGAATTACTCATTGTGATTAATGCCCATGAAGCAAGCGATAAATGTTTATCAGAAACAAATTTTATAAATCTATTTATATGTCCTATGTTTAATTGATGTAAATATAAATTATCAAAATATTCTTTTGCATAATTATAAACTATATTTTTGTACGAATTAAATGTATTATACTTAACTTCATTTATTTTAATGTTTTGTAACCAATATTCTAAATAGTCAAATACCTTAATGTTTTGATATAAAACATATTCACTAAGATTTAATTGCGTAATTTTCTCTTCTCTATCTTTTTTTGCTTCTCTTTGCGTAGAAAATCCACCATGTTGTTTCAACAAAGTACTATTATCGTTAAATTTAAATAAAATTCTATATCCATACTTGTTTTTTAATTTTATAACATCATAAACAGTATATTCAATAATTTTTCGTTCTACGATTTCTTTAGTTAACATGATAATAAATTCTCCGAATATCCTTCTTGTTCAATTTTGAAAGTACTGTTTAAGAATGATAAAATTTTATTTTTCTCATCCATCACTTCACAATAATAATCAAATGTAGTATGAACTGAGGTGTGTCCTAACATGGCAGAAATAATTTGTATATCTACGCCTTTTTCCAACAAAATTGTAGCACACATATGTCTTAAAGAGTGGACTGTAATGTGTGGTAAACTCAATTTTTTGCATATTCGCTTTATCTGATCATTAAGAATTGTTGTACCATGCGGTTTACCATTTACTTGACAACTAACATAATCATTGTCAGTATATATTGCTTCATAAAATTTCTTATTATAATTATTCAATTGTTCTCTTTTTTCTAATTCCTCTACAACTACTGTTGGAATCTTAAATTTTCTGTTCCCAGCTTCTGTTTTTGTATTTGTTTCTATTTTTCTAGTAGAAAATGATTTACATGTTTTTGCTTTTAAATTGTGTTTAACAACTATCTGTCTTTCAATAGACAAATAAATAAAATCATCAAACGAATGAAAATCCGAAAATTTTAATCCTGCTATTTCACCTTTACGAAGTCCACAAAATATTTCCTCCCTAGGGTACAGCAAACATCTGAATTAATATAACACTTTTTATATATTTTTACAATAAAATTTCTATATATTTATAATAAAAAGCAAATCAATGAAGATTTACTTTTTTAAAACTATATTGTCTGATAATAATTATTCTTCGTAAATTATATGTTCCAATTGATTATTATTATCATTTTTTATTTTTTCTTTTAAAATATTAAGTAAAAAATTATAATTATCAATTTCTGTTATTTTAGCCCATTTAAATTTTGACTTTCCATCATGTTCTTCATCTAAGGAATTATATTCCTTATCATCAGTATATCCTGATTCAGTTTCATCAATTTCTGTATTATAATAAAAACCTATTTCATGATACTTTGTACCATTTGGTACATTTGTAATTGCTTCTATTATATATTTTAAGTGTAATTCACATTCAAGTCCTAATTCTTCTTGTAATTCTCTTTTTATTGCGTCACCACTGTTTTCTAATGTTTCTAAACGCCCTCCAGGTAACATATAAATATCATATTTTTGTTTTTGCACCAAAACTTTTGTATGATTTTGATTAAAAATTATTGCACCAACTCTTACTCCAAATCTAGTCGTATCATCTTTCATTGTAATAACCATATTGTTCCTCCATTCTACTTGATATTATATCATGTTTTTTATTTTCTATAAATAGATTTACATTCTTCTTTTTTATTTAAACCTACAAAATTTAAAATTTCATCCACAACACTTTCTAAATCCATATCAGAAACATCAATTTTATATGTATCTAAACTAGAAAAATCAGGGATTTTTTTTATTGCTTCATTAAAAATTTCTTCTATACAATCTTTACAATAATTATCATATGATATTTCTTCAGAAGTTTTTTTAATTCTATTAACTAGCCTACTATAAATTACTTTTGGATTACAAGTTAAAGTAATGTTATAAAATTCAAATTGATTTCCATTTTCTTCTAAATAATTAATTATTTGATTAATAACATTGTCTTGGTGTAAAATCCAAGAAAATATTATATTATCAAAATTTGGATTATGTAAATGATTATTTAGAACATAACAAATGCTATCGATAGTTCGTTCCATTGTTTCTTTATCAAAATGCCAATCGGACCCCTGTTCAAAACACCAATCACCATCTAACATTACACTAGAATTTAATTCATTTACTAATTTTTTTGCTGTGGTAGTTTTACCAACCCCCGTTGTACCACTAATATAAATTAATTTCTTTTTTTTCATATAAATATAATTCCTTTCTACATATTCACAGCACGTTTTTTTACTAATATAGAATTACCTTTAGTATTAACTTTTGAATAAAATATTTCTAAAAATTTTTGATATGTGTCTAAAATTTCTGCCTTAAAATTAATTGGTAGAACAAAATCATGGTCTTTTTCTATTTCAGCAAAAATAGATTGAACATTATCAGCATCAATAAACTGCATGTAATAGTCTATTGCTTCTTTGTTATTTCCTTCATAATATAATTTTAGCAAAGAAGTAATTTTATCTTCTCTATAATTCTGATTATATTCCTGCAATAATAATGTATGGTTATTTAATATATTATTTTCTATTTGTTGTCCATCAATATCTTTTTCAATTCTTGGTCTATCAAAATGTAACATATTACCATTGTCAAAAGCCATTAATCTCACACTTTGGGTTTGTTCGTTTACAATAATCCCCCAGTTATAAGGATTTCTATCAGGTTGTAATGTCAGCAAATCATAAATATATAATTTTTTTATTTCTGCTTTAATTTCTTCATTGTAATTATAACCTTTTCTAAAACAATAATCTTCTATTACTGATATAATATTTTCAACATTACATTTTCTAACTAATTCTAATTTATCTATATTATTATCTGGACACATTAACTGTGCAGCAGAAATAAATTTTTCGCCTTTATTTACAAAGTTATAGGTAATTATACCTCTGTTACCATTATATGTAGCTAAATCATAATAACAATATGGAAGGGAAAATTTTTTCATCATATACATATTAAATATTTCAGTATAACTTTCAAAACTACCAGGTGTTTCATTTTTGAACATAATATGCTCATCAAGCCAAAATTTATTTCTTGAGCCGCCAATTTCTGGCCTGATTTGTTCTAATTTAACATAGTCATCAATTGCTAAAAATCCATTGTTCCTACTCGCGCATCTTATTAAATACTTAAAGATAATAGGAAAATTTTCTTCGTATTCTTGCGGATCATCAGTCATATGAAAAACATTATCATAATGAACTTTTTGATTGTTTATATAATCTTCTTGTGGTAAAACTAAATGTCTATATTTTCTTCTTATACCTACTTTTAAATCCAAAACATTTTGATACATATATTTCCCTTTTTCTGGTAAATATATTTTTTTATCATCAGGTAATTCAAGTTGCATAATATAAATATAATTATCTTGGTACTTATTAACTAGCCCATTAATTTTATATTCGGCTTTCCAAAGTTCATCTTCTGAGAATGGATATAATTCTCTAATGAAATTTTCATAATCTTGCCCTAAATCTATTTTCCAAAGATAATTAATTGTAGAAATTTTTTGGATATCATTAAGTGCTTCTTCCGCCTTATTACCTATTGAATTCCACAAAACCCCAAATAATTTCATTTTGTTATACCTCCATTCCTACTTTCTACCAAGGTATCAACTTGTGCGGCAACATTTTTAATATCTATTCCTTCTTCAAGCGAAATAAAATATCTATTCATAAATTCTACTGTTTTTGCTTTTTTGACCATAAGTTTTATATCATCTAAACAATTAAAATCTAGTTGTCCCTTTTCTAATATATTTAAGCATATAAGTAAATTATGTAAAAGAGTTGCATTATAATGGCTTATAGCTTCATCCATCAAATTCGGAAAATGATTTTGTATATCCGTTATTACACTATCAGCATATTGCATTAATAACATACTATCTTTTCCAAAGTTAGTATTAATTAACGAATTTGGATTAATAAAATAATGATTATAGTTTGTTCTTATATCGTGACAGAATATATTACTATTCATTAGTGCCTGCCAAAGAAAAATAAAATCTTCATTTATATTGGTAGCAGGAAATTTAATATTTTTTATCAATTCTCTTTTGTATAATTTACCCCAAACAGCATTTGAAAGTTCAAAAGATAAATATTTTTTTAGCATTTGTTCTTTATCTAATACAGTGATTTCATCACCTATTGAATATGGAACTATACTTTCTTTTTCAAAAACAACTTTTATTCCGCCTTCAACAATATCTGCATCATATTTAACAGTAGAATAATACAAGTTTTCAAGTAATTTTGTATCTGAAACATCATCACTATCAACAAACGTTATATATTTGCCAGTTGATTTAGATAATCCAACGTTTCTAGCCATCCCTACTCCAGAATTATTCTGATTAATTAATATAATTCTATTATCTTCTTGTTTGTACTGACTACAAATAACAGCACTATTATCTGTTGAGCCATCATTAATCAATATTATTTCCAAATTTTTATAGGTCTGATTAACAATTGAATTTAAAGTTGCTCTTAAATATTTTTCCGCGTTGTATATTGGTACAATAACTGATATACATTCTAGATTTGTATTATCATCATTAATACAATTTTCCATAATTACCCCTCGAATTTCCTTATATTATATATCATAATAATAAAAAGTCAAGAAACACCAAAAATATCTTCTCTTGACTTTTATTTAACTATATATAATTCATGTAATGCTCTAGTCATTGAAACATACAACAATTTCATATCTTCTGTTTTTTCTTTATCAAATTTACCAATACCAGTATCAAGTAAAATTACAAATCAAATTCTAAACCTTTTGATAAATAACTACTAATACAACATATAGAATTAATTGAATTTTGATTATTTTCGTTAGTTTTATCAAAATCAATAATTTTAGACAAATTATTGCGAACTTCTTCAACAATAGGCTGATTTTTACATATAACCGCAATACTTTTGTAGTTTTTATTTAAAGAATTATTTATTATTTCTAAAATGGTATTATATAAATTATTTTCTTTTGAAGAGACATATTGTACTTCTTTACCATGCCTTATAACAGGAATAGCTATGGAATATCATAATAACTCATTTATTTTATTAGCTTCATTCATTATTTCTATGGTTGTTCTATAACTTTTATTTAAATATAATATTTCGCATTCCCCATTAAATACAGAATCTATAATTTCTTCCCAAGTTTGTATACTTTTATAAGAATACAATGATTGGGCTAAATCTCCATAAATACTAAACGTGGAATTATACATTGTATTTTTCAGCACATAAAAGGTAAATGTATTATAATCTTGTGCTTCATCTATTACAACATGTCGATATTTGGAAAATTCTTCAGCCCCGTATAATCTATATTTAATATACATAAGCGGGGTTAAATCTTCTTTACTAATTTTTTTATTTCTTATTTCTTTTTGCTTTTCATCGTAATCAAAGTTATTCATTTTCAAGTACTCATTTTTTTAAGAATTTCTAAATAAATTTGAATTGGGGTTTTAATTAATTTTTTAAAATATAATTTTAAAATATTGCTACCAGAAACATTTAATTCTTTTTTTAGTTGTTCTCTATCCCTTATTATTTTGTTTTGAATTGTTTTTGTATAGTTTTTTGATAACGATTGAGATAAAATTTTTTCTAAAATTACATCTGCTTTTTCTTCAATTTTTTTTGATAAAATTGCTATTGTCTTATCAATTTTTGATTCTAACGTTTTATGGAATTTATCATTTATTGATAAATATGTATCTTTAATTACATCAACATCTAATATTTTAAAATCTTTAAAATATAAATGTTCATTTGGAATTAAATTATCATAGTATTTTTTTAAATATATGTCTATTTCTTTTTTGAAATCCATAGAAGTAATATAATAGGCGAATGCATTTTTTTCCTCATTCTTATTGTTATTTAAAATATCTACAAAATTTTCTACATCTAATTTTTCTTTCAAAAAGGTTTGAGCAAAATCTATTAAATCATATTGAGAAACTCCGTTAACATCTAAATCAGGTAAAACACTTGATATATATTCGCCAAAAAATTTATTTGGTCCAATTACCATATATTGATTTGAATCATAAATATCTCTGTTATTATATACTAAATACGCTATTCTATGTAAAGCAACAGTGGTTTTTCCACTACCAGTAACGCCTTGTATAATTGAATTATATTTTAAATCTTGTCTTATTATTTTATTTTGTTCACTTTGAATAGTAGAGACAATATTTTTTAACCTATTATCAGCATTAACACCTAAAAATGGTTTTAACAATTCATCTTTGCTTACTGTATCAACATCAATAAAATTTAATAATTGCCCATTTTCAATTTGTGAATAATAGGGTTTAGTAATTCCTAATTCTTCAGCAATATCTTTACCAAGAATTTTTTTCTTTTTTTTCTCTGCTTTTAATGTTTCTAATTTCCCCATTTGTAATTCCTCCTTATATAATTAAATATACTATAGTTAAAAAATATTTAAATTATGCAAATAAAAAAATCGTACATTAAGAATACGAGTATTGGCCACAAATTCATTTTTTAACATTTTATTTTATTAAGTATTTTAAAGGTATTTAAGAAAATACAATATAACACTAAAATGACTAAATTAAAAGGAATTACAATAATTTATTATCATTGAATGTTATGTAGTTGTTTGGATTGGCTCCTTTATATACATATCTTCCTTCTTCATATGCATCTGCATATAGTCCATCTCCTGTTATTACTGCTGTTCCTATTAGTTTATCTGAGGCACTCTCTCCACTTGGAGTTGTTCCAGTTGCCTGACTATAGTCTAAGTCTACTATTAGGGTTGATGCCGTATTTGTTGGTTGTTCACTTACACTACTTATATATTCTACTTTTACGATTAATACTTTAGTGTTTCCAGCTGTTATTACATCACCTTTGGTCATTCCTGATGCAGTGAACTTGATTGCTGGATTATTTGTATCACTTAAAGCTATATCATCTAACTTAGCATCTAAACTTCCAGCATTGTTTACGGTAATATCATACTCTATACTATCACCTGGTGTTTGAAGTGATGTTTTAAAGGTTGCGCTTAATTCTTCAAAACTTGGATCACCATTATTACTGGCTGTGCCTACAATGTTTTTACTTTCTACCTTTGTTATCTTTACATTCCAGCTACTTGTTATATTACTTGTTCCCTGAATATTTAATACTGTACTAAATGCTGCATAACCAACTGCCATTAATATGACTGCTGCACACAGGATTCCGATGATTATATTTCTTTTTTTATTCTTGCCCATTTTACCTCTCCCTACTGCTATTATATTTCATTTATAGTATATCCCCCCCCCCCCCCCCCCCCCCCCCCCTTCTTTTTATATAAAAAACAAAAAAAA